>QIAW01000356.1:6627-8350 GCA_003225655.1 Acidobacteriota bacterium | reverse complement strand
GTGAGCACGAGACCAGGCAAAGGCCTCGTGAACCGGGCGCTGCCCGGCAACCTGCGCGACCCGTTGCCGGGGCTGGGCGGAATCGCCTCCCGCCCGGCGGCTTTTCGCGGTGGTCATATGAAGTGTGATTCTACAGGAAGAAGAGATTGAGTCATTGGGTCATCGGATCATTGGGTCATTGCAGAATTGTGTAATTGGATGATTGAACCCATGAATAAATCACAATTACGCAATTACCCGATTACCCAATGATTCAATGACTCAATGAATCAATTCTTCACGCATTCCAGAATTTCCGCCTCGGTCAGGCAGCGATTGGAACTCTTGGTGCGCTGATAAATGCGCTCCACCACATCGTCGGTCGCGGCCAGGCCGCGGCGATCAAGCCAGAACAGGATGTTCGATTTACCCGACATCGGCCCCACCTCGATGATCTGCTCCAGCCCAAAATAGTGCGACGGCACGCCGGAATAAACTGTGTTGGCAAGTTCGAGATCATTTTTCTTGTAGGCCTTGATGACCGCGGCAGCATGAACACCGGTGGCGGTGCGGAAGGCATCATCGCCCAGCACGGGATAGTTTTTCGGGATAGGGATACCGGTGGCCTCAGAGACGGTATGGCAGTAGTCCTTAAGCCGGGTAAGGTCTTGCTCCGCCCAGGGGGAGATATCCATCAGCTTCAGGTTCACCAGCATCTGGTCCATCTGGGTGTTGCCTACGCGCTCGCCAATTCCGATCGCGGTAGCATGCACGCATTCAGCCCCGGCAGCCAGCGCGGCGAATGAGTTGGCCACCGCCAGCCCGCGATCGCAGTGCCCGTGCCAATCCACACGGATTTTCTCGCCCGAGGGCCGCACCACCTCGTCAATCACAAATTTGATCAATGCTGCAACGCCGCTGGGGGTAGCGTGGCCGCAGGTGTCGCAAATCACAATGGAGCGAGCGCCGCATTCAATGGCGGCTTTGTACAGGCGCTTAATGGTCTGGGGATCGCAGCGCGATGTGTCTTCGGTCACGTACATGACCTCAAGCCCCAGGGAGCGGGCGTACTTCACCGCGTCCTCCGTGGTCTTGAGCAGGAAGTCATCGCTCCAATTCTCCGTATAACGGCGAATAGGGCTGGAGCCAATAAAGGTCGCCGCCTCGATGGGGAGTCCGGCTTTCTGAGAAATTTCCGCGATGGGACGAATGTCGTTCTGGTGCGTGCGCGCTGCGCAGTTGGCCCTGATCTTGAGCTTCGAACTGACAATTTCACGCGCCAGGCGCTCCACATCGGCGCATGGCCGCGGACCGGCGCCGGGCAGCCCTAGATCAAGCGAGTTGATACCCAGCGCCTCCATAAGATGAAGGATTTCGATTTTTTCGTCTATGGAAGGATCTTTGACCGAGGGCGATTGCAGACCGTCGCGCAGCGATTCGTCATTCAGAAGCACGCGCCCCGCGGGCCGGAATGCGGCTTCGGGCACATTATTCCAGTCATACACCAGGTTGGAGTGTTTTAGCGCCATTCGTCATTCAATGAGGCAATTCTAACGCTGGACGGACCAATTTCACCACGGAGACACGGAGGCACGGAGAAATCGGGTCATCGGGTGATCGGGTCATTCAGTCATTGGGGTCATTGAGTCATTGGGGCCATTGAGTCATTGAATCATTGCAGAATTGGAGTAATGGAGTAATGGAGTAATTGAGTAATTGAGCAATTGAACCGATCTTCAACCTC
>QIAW01000356.1:0-6553 GCA_003225655.1 Acidobacteriota bacterium | reverse complement strand
ACCACCAGAGCTGCTTCATGCGCGGCAGGCGGTCGGAATCTACGTACTTGGGCCAGACCATCTCTTCAAGTCCAAAGCAGCCATGGCAGCGCCCGCTGCCGCTCGACTTCACCCCGCCATGCGGGGCCTCGCCGATGCCAAAGCAGGAGACAACGTCGTTCACCATGATTGTCCTCGCCTGGATTTGCGCGGCCATGGCCTCGCCGCGTTTGCGATTGCGTGTCCAGACGCTGGCGGCCAATCCAAATTCGGAGTCGTTGGCCAGAGCAATAGCCTCGGCATCGGAGTCGAAGGACATGACCGGCAGCACCGGCCCAAAAGTTTCTTCGCGCATGATGCGCATCGCAGGACGCACATCGGCGAGCACCGCAGGCTGGTAGAAGTTTTCTCCAAGTCGGGGCAGGCGCTTGCCTCCGGTCAGCAGCCGCGCGCCCTGCGCCACGGCATCAGCAATGTGGGACTCCACAACCTGCAACTGCCGCGCGTGGATCATGGGACCAACATCCACACCCTCTTCCATGCCGTTGCCTACGCGCAGTTTTTCTGTCTTGGCTACACAGGCCTGCAGAAATTCTTCGCAGAGATTCTTGTGGACGTAGCAGCGCTCGACGGAAAGACAGGTTTGCCCCGCATTGACGAAAGCGCCCCAGACGGCGGCGCTCGAGGCAACATCAACATCGGCATCGTCGAGCACAATCATGGGGTCCTTGCCGCCCAGCTCCAGCACTACCGGAATCAACTTCGCTGCCGCCGCCTGCGCCACACGCTTGCCCGTGGCAACGCTTCCGGTGAAGACAAGCTTATCTACGCCCGCGGAGATCAGCGCTGCTCCCGTCGCGCCATCGCCGATGACAACCTGAAAAAGATTTTGCGGCAGCCCGGCTTCATCCATGAGCCGCTTTAATTGCAACGCGACCACAAGCGTAAACTCCGAAGGCTTGAGCACCACCGCGTTGCCCGCCACCAGCGCCGCCAAAACCTGTGTCGCGGGAATCGAGAAAGGATAGTTCCAGGGCGAGATGATGCCAACCACTCCATAGGGCTCGCGCAGCAGATATCCCTTTTTGGATTTCATCATCAGGCTGGCATGGGGCACCGGTTCGGGCCGCAGGACCGCAAACGCATTCTGCAGGCAGTACTCCGCCGCATCGAGCGTCACCAGCACTTCGGTGCTCAGCGCTTCGGCACAGGGCTTGCCCGCCTCGCGGGTGATGGATTCCGCTATTTCTCTTTTTCGGGAATGAAGCGCGCGCTGAAAGTTCTCGACTATGCCCAGCCGCTCGCACACGGGAGTGTGCGCCCATGCTGCCTGGGCAGTCCTGGCCCGGGCTATCGCCGCTTGCACATCGGAAAGAGCAGTGCACTCAAATTCGCCCAGGACTTCGCCGCTGGCGGGATTGGTGGAGACGATGCGCATGGCGACTTGGCTGGACGTCAACAAAAGACAATTATCACCCAATTTACCGCGGAGACGCGGAGGTAAAGATGGAATGGAGTCATTGGCGCTATTGAGTTATTGAATCATTGTGTCATTGCAGAATTGAGTAATTGTGTAATTGAACCGATCTTCAACCTCAATTACCAAATTACACAATTACCCGATTACCCAATGATTCAATACTTCACGCTCACCAGCCACAGACCACTGGCGGGGGCCGTGGGGCCAGCGGCGGAGCGCTGCCGCAGCTCTAAGATGCGCCGCATGTCGGCTGGGGCAAGAGTTCCTTTGCCCACCAATAGAAACGTGCCCACCAGGTTGCGCACCATGTGATGCAGAAAGCCGTTGCCTTCGACGTTATAGATAAGCTCCTCGCCTTGCCTCTCCCAACGCGACGAAAAAATCGTGCGGACCGCCGGTATCTCTTCTTCGTCCTTACCTTTTTCCGGATCTACCGCGGCAAAGGAGGTGAAGTCGTGCTGGCCTTCAACCAGGCTCGCGGCGGCGCGCATCCGTTCCTCATCCAGCGGGAAAGGATAGTGGGTCACATAGCGCGCCAGATGCGGGGGACAGATTTCGCCGCGATAGATGCGATAGCGGTAGGTCTTGGCCTTGGCCGAGTGCCGCGCGTGAAATCTATTTTCCACTTCTTCGACGCTGAAAACGCGGACCGTAGCCGGCAGCACGTCATTCAAGGCCTTCACCAGATTGCGCGCCGGAATGGGCGAAGCAATGGCGCACGAAGCCACCTGGCCCAGCGCATGGACGCCGGCATCGGTGCGTCCTGAGCCCTGCGGCAGGAGCCGCTCTCCCGTGACGCGTTCGATGGCCTCGGCCAGCATTCCCTGGATGGTGCGGCGCTCGGGCTGCACCTGCCATCCGTAGAAATCAGCGCCATCGTAGGCCAGCGTGATTTTGAGGTTTCTGGGCACCTGTCGCTATTTGAGCACATCGCATGGCGGCGCAGGTGACAAACGTAATCGTCATGAGATGACAAATGTAATCGTGCGGCTTCACAAAATTTTACCCGTGCCGTTGTCCGAAACTGTCTGTTTGCCGTCTAACGTTGGTACACTAAATGTTCATTGAACTTAAGCCCAGTAAGTTCCGTATCTGGAAACGTAAACCTTTATCGAGCAGTCTGAAGTACCCACATCTGTTTTTCTTTGGAGAAGATAAATGCATTGTGTGCGTGGCCTACTCAGCTCAGTCCTTATTTTCCTAATGATTGCAGGGCAGACTCCGGCGCTGACAGCGCAGGACTCCGGCTCAGCCAGCGCGGCTGCCCAGTCGCAAGCAGCGCAGACCCCGAGCACTCCACCTTCGGCTCCACAGCCGCAGGCCACCGCCGCAAAGCCTGTGCGGATGATTGATTACAGCAAGCCGCGCTCGCACTTCCCCAATCCTATCGCGCCTTATCTGCCGCATCGTGTGCCCGAGCCCTCGTTGCAGAATTCGCTGCGTCTTGAGCAGCTCCTGCAGAATGGCAAGCTCATGCTCTCGCTCGATGACGCCATCGCGCTGGCCCTGGAAAACAACCTCGATTTGGCGATTGCGCGCTATAACCTCAGCATTGCCGATACAGATATTCTCCGCGCCAAGGCCGGACAATCCACCCGCGGTGTCTCCACGGGTATTGTGCAAGGCACACCCGGCGGCGGTGTCGGCGGATTAGGCACCGGAGCCAGCGGCGCAGGTCCCGGCGGCACCAGCGGCGGCGCAGGCGGCGCGGGCGCGGGTGCGGGCGGTATTGTGTCATCCACGTTAGGCACCGGTCCTGCGATTGAATCCTTTGACCCATTCGTGAGCGGGACCTTGCAGCTTGAGCATGCAAGATTTCCGCAATCCAATCTTGTAACCACCGGCGTCCCAACGCTGAACCAGAATAGCGCCGTGGGAGATTTTACTTATTCCCAAGGCTGGGCTACAGGAACGGCGATGCAGTTGGGTTTCAACAACACACGGCAAATCAGCAATAGCGTGTTTTCCATACTGCAACCGACCATCAATTCCAGTTTTCGTCTGACTATGCGGCAACACTTGCTGCAGGGGATCGGGCTTAACAATCAACTTCGCTTTATCCGCATCGCCAAAAACGATAAACGGATCTCCGAATCTGCCTTCCGACAGCAGGTCCAAACCACGGTTTCCCAGATTCAGAACATCTACTGGGACCTGGTTAATGCCTACGAAGATCTGAAGGTGAAGGAACGCTCGCTGGCACTCGCGAACAAAACCCTGGCCGATAACCGCAAGCAGGTAGAGATTGGCACGCTGGCGCCGATTGAGATTGTCCGCGCCCAAAGCGAGGCAGCCGTACGCCAGCAAGACCTGATCGTCTCGCAAACCGCTCTGCAGTTGCAGCAACTGCTCATGATGAATGCCATCACGCGTGACCTTCCTACGAAAGGATCTCCGCTGCTGAATGCACCTGTGGTTCCCACGGATACCATGAGCCTGCCGGCGGACGAGGCTTTGCCTTCCGTAGACGACTTGTTGCAGCAGGCGCTAACCAATCGCCCCGAGATTGAACAATCTCAACTCACCCTGATGAATGACAACATCAGCAGAAAGGCGGCGCGCAACTCTCTGCTGCCGACCGTGGATCTCTTCGGCTTCTACGGCGCCAGCGGACTGGCCGGTGTGAACTTCCGTCCATTTGCCCCGTGCGGCACGACTTTAAAAAGCAATTGCATTCCCGCGGGGATCGGCAGCGGCTATCCCAATGCCTTTGCCAACCTCTTTAACAGCAGCGCGCCCGATAAAGGAGCAGGCGTGAGCATCACCATTCCTATCCGCAATCGCGGAGCCCAGGCCGATCACGTGCGTTCGGAGCTGGAATACCGCCAGGCAGAGCTCCGCGAGCAACAGCTTAAGAACCAGATTGGCATCGAAGTCCGCAACGCGCAGTTCGCGCTGCAGCAGAACAAGGCCCGTGTAGTCGCGGCGCAGGAAGGCCAGCGGCTCGCCCAGGAATCGCTCGACGCGGAGCAGAAGAAGTATGCTCTCGGGGCCTCGACCAACATCCTGGTTCTGCAGGCGCAGCGCGATTTGGCTCAGTCCGAGTCGAACACGGTTGCCGCCATGTCTGCCTACGAGAAGTCACGGGTCGAACTGGACCGGGTGACCGGCAACACCCTTCAGCACAATAGTATCCAGCTTTCTGAAGCTGAGGTGGGCGTGGTCTCTGCAAAGCCGGTCACACCTAACGTAGTGCCGCGCACCGAGCCCATCACCGATGAGACGGCGCCACAACCGCAGTTGCCGCCGCCGCCGAAGTAATTTGTAGAGACGTAGTCTTCAGCGAAGACTCTAAGGGGACCCGAATCTCTGGTTCCCTTTTCGTTTGTTTCTTGGTTCCTCTGTGTCTCTGCGTCTCTGTGGTGAGCTATCCTCTAGCCTGTGAAGCTTTCCATCGTCATCATTACCTTCAACGAAGAGGCCAATATCGGCCGCACGCTGGAGAGCGTCTCCGCGCTGGTGAAGGCCAATGGAGAGATCGTCATTGTAGATTCCGGCTCGACCGACCGCACTGTAGATATAGCGAAGAGTCACGGCGCCAAGCTGTTTGTGGAACCGTGGAAGGGATACGCCGCCCAGAAAAATTCAGCCATCGAGAAAGCCGGCGCGGGTTGGATCTTATTGCTCGATGCCGATGAGGCGGTAAGCAAAGAACTGGCAGCAGAGATCCAGCGAGTCATGGAGCGAAAAGACAGCGACCCTGCTGGGTACTGGATGCCCCGCAAGAACCTCTTCCTCGGACGCTGGATCGCTCACGGCGGCTTCTATCCTGACCGCAAGCTGCGCCTCTTCCGACACGGACAGGGAAAAATTGAAGACCGCCTCGTGCATGAGACGGTAAAGGTGGAAGGGACCACAGCCACGCTCAAGGGAGACCTGCTGCACTACGCTTACCCCACCCTCTCCGGCTACATCGAGCACATGAACAAATATTCCTCCCTGGGCGCGCAGATGGCGGTGCAGGAAGGCAAGCGCGGCTTCAGCTTTATCAACATCGTTGTACGCCCCTGGTTCACGTTCCTCTACAACTATTTTTTGCGTCTGGGATTTCTGGATGGCAAAGAAGGCCTGCTGTTGCACTTCTATCACGCCGTTTATGTGAGCTGGAAATATGCGAAGGTTTGGGAGCTTGCCGGGAATGCTGATTCACCACGGAGGCACTGAGACACGGGGAAGAATGGAGCAATCGTGTAATTTGATAACTGCGTAATTGTTTCAACTCGCCAATTTATCAGCGTAATCACCTGATTTCCTAATTTACAAAACTTGTAATTCTCAATGATTGAATTCCTCTGTGTCTCCGTGCCTCCGTGGTGACATACCTCTTCTCTGCGCCTCCGCGGTTAAATTGTTCTTCTTGCCTGATATCATTGGTGATTAGCTTCCCATGCCCGAGAAGAAAAAAGACGTCGCCGAAGGCCACATTCAAGACGTTTTTGAGGGCCGGCATCCATCTGAATCTGAAAAGCGTTGGGCAGAACAGACACTCGTGCCCGCTCTGGAAAAATCTCCGGAAAAGCCCATTGGCGCGCCCACCGGCACCAACCTTGATGAGCACGGCAACGCGCGTTTCACGACCATCTCCGGATATCCGGTGCGCCGGCTCTACACAGAAGCTGATCTGCCGCAAGACTGGTCCTACGAAAAATATTTGAATCATCCCGGGGAGCCGCCGTTTACGCGCGGCATCCACGCCACCGGATACCGCGGCCGGCTGTGGACCATGCGCCAGTTCTCCGGCTTCGCCTCGCCCGAAGAGACCAACCAGCGCTACAAATATCTGCTGGCCCACGGCGGCGGCGGGCTTTCTGTCGCTTTCGACCTGCCTACGCTCATGGGATACGACTCCGACCACGCGCAGAGCGAAGGCGAAGTGGGCAAGTGCGGCGTGGCCATTGACTCGCTCGAAGACATGGAAATCCTCTTCGACGGCATTGACCTGGAAAAAACCACTGTCTCCATGACCATCAACTCGCCGGCCTCGGTGCTGTGGGCGATGTACCTGGCGGTGGCGGAAAAGCAGGGTGCCGACTGGAAGAAAATTTCCGGCACCATTCAGAACGATATCCTCAAGGAATACATCGCGCAGAAGGA
>QIAW01000347.1 GCA_003225655.1 Acidobacteriota bacterium | reverse complement strand
GTTGGGCTATAATACGCCGCCCCTGCCGGGGCTGAGTCGAAACCTAATCAACTGTTTTCATCACCTTGGGTGAGCTGCAGGCTCATCTCAGACAGAGAGGATTGGTTCTCGTCAAACCTTTTCGGCACGACTGAAGAGGCGGAAAAACGTTTATTTTGTGCGCTCCGCTTCGCTGCGCACATGCCTTCGGCAGATCGGTGTTGTTTATTTTCAGCAGCTTAGCGGCACCCTTCGGCTTGCTCAGGGCAGGCTCATGAATCCGTGCCCTGACACGTCTTCACGCCCGTAGAGCATTTTTCCGCAACCTGTGGAATCGTGCCCTGACACGTGATCTCGCCGAAAAGGTACAGCCATGCTGGAAACGCTCTAAAGCTTCTATACCGGGTTCAGAGTTACCGTAGACTTCGGCGGAGTGAGTGAAAACTATACAAGGGCACGACTTCTGGTGTTTGTCTGTCCTGATAATCGGTCTACGTTAACTCTGAAACCGCTCTAGGCGAGGCTGTGCTCGACAGCATGTCCCAGCCGCAGGATGGTGGCCTCATCGAAGTGCCGGCCCAGAATCTGCACGCCGATGGGCAGGCCGCTTTTCGACCTTCCGCAGGGCACAGAAATTCCGGGAATTCCCACCAGGTCCGCGGTGACGGTATAGATGTCGGCCAGGTACATGGCCAGCGGGTCGTCGGCTTTTTCCCCCAGTTTGAAGGCGGGCGTAGGAGTGGTGGGGGTGACAATAGCATCTACGCTTTGAAAGGCATTTTCGAAGTCGCGTGTAAGCAATGTGCGGACCTTCTGGGCCTTCAGGTAATACGCGTCGTAATATCCGGCGCTCAGCGCGTAGGTGCCCAGCATGATACGCCGCTTGACCTCGGCGCCAAAGCCTTCATCGCGGCTATTGCGGTACATCTGTGAGAGACTCCTGGCCGCTTTGCTGCGATAGGCATAGCGCACACCGTCAAAGCGCGCCAAGTTGGAAGAAGCCTCGGCTGTCGCCACCAGATAATACGTCGGGACGGCGTAGCGTGTGTGCGGCAGCGAAATGGGTACGGCTTTGCATCCGGCTTCTTCCAGCCTGGCAATTGCCGTTTCCACAGCAGCGCGAACTTCAGGATCAAGCCCTTCCGCAAAGTATTCTTTCGGGATTCCAATTCTCAACCCCTGCACCGGTTTCTCGATCTGCTCCAAGTAGTTGGGAACGGGGACCTCGGCAGAGGTGGAATCCAGGGGATCGCGTCCGGCGATGACGCGCAGAATGAGCGCCGAGTCTTTCACCGTCTTGGTGAGCGGACCAATATGGTCGAGCGAAGAAGCAAACGCGATCAGGCCGTAGCGCGAGACCCGTCCGTAAGTCGGCATAAGCCCTACTACGCCGCAAAACGCCGCCGGCTGCCGGATGGAGCCTCCAGTGTCGGATCCCAAGGCGGCCACTGCCGTCCCCGCGGCCACACATGCGGCGGAGCCTCCTGAGGAGCCGCCGGGAACGCAGCTCTTGTCGCGCGGATTACGCACCGGCCCATAGGCGGAATTCTCGTTGGAGGAGCCCATGGCAAACTCGTCACAGTTGGTTTTGCCCAGAATTACCGCCCCGGCTTCTTCCAGCCGGGCCACCGCAGTCGCGTCATAAGGGGGAATATAGTTCCCCAGGATTTTCGATCCCGCTGTGCTGCGCACGCCGCGGGTGACCATGACGTCTTTAACAGCCACGGGAACTCCAGCCAAAGGAGGCAAAGGGTCGCCCTTGACGGCGAGCGCATCAATGCGGGCGGCTTGCGCCAGGGCGCGTTCTTTCGCAAGCGTCAGGTAGGCGTGCACATCGCCATCTTCGGCTTCGATCTTTTTATAAAAGCCCTCGGCCAACTGCGTGGCTGTAGTGGCGCGCTCAGCAATGGCTGTGCTGGTGGAAGCGACGGTAAGCAGGTTCAGGTCCATGTTTATCGTTCGATGACCTTCGGAACTTTGAAGAACTTGCCGTCGGAATCAGGCGCATTGGCCAGGGCCTCTTCCCGGGGAAGCGAGGGGCGTCGCACATCAGGACGCATGGCGTAAAGAAAGCGCTCGCTGCCGGCCTTACTGGCGTCAATGCCAAAGCGGTCGGAGGTCTGGGCCATAGCAGGCACATTGGCCGTCTCCAGCTCGTTGAGCAGGTCAATGTATTCCAGAATGGCATTGAGGTCTTTGACCATGCGTTCACGCTCGGCGGCGGTCAGCTCCAGATTGGCAAGATCGGCGACGGCAGTAACGTCTTTTTCTGTGACTTTCATAGAAACATCTTTCGTTCTTCTCGATTATTTAGAAACGATAAAATGCAGGCGCTCCACCCTCGACGGAGCGAGCTGGTTGATGCGCGCCAGAAACTCGGGAGCCATGTCTGTCAATTGCGCGCGCCACTCGGCGTCTGCCACAGCGACGGTCAAAATTCCGTCTTCAAAGCTCACGGCCCGGGTCTTTTGCGCCACCGCCGGTCCGCAGGCGAACGGCCACGCCAGCACCGGGGTCTCCTGCGGAGGGGTACGCCGCAATGCGTCCAGAACAATTTTTTCCAAACCCGCGCGCGGCGGTTGCATGGCCCAAATCCTCAAGCTCTAGATTTTAACCGGAAAGTGCTCTTTCACCCATGCCATGGCCTGCTGCTTGCTCCCAAGCTGCCCTTCGAGTTGTGCATCCTCGCAGGCAGAAAGCATTTCTTTGAAGCGCGGGCCGGGCTGGTAACCAATGGCAATGAGATCGTCTCCGGTAATGAGAGGCGCGGGACGGATCTCCTCTTCCCCCAGGTTCTGCAGCTTTTCACTGACAAAGTTGTAAAGCCCCAAGTCACGATGGCTGGCGCCACAGTCAATGCGGTGCAGCTCGAGGTGTTCGGGAAAATTGGGCATACGCAAAAAACGCTTCAGAGTGGAATCGCGCATGCGCGTCACCTCGGGAAAGCGCATATGATGGCTTACCAATTCCATGATTCTTTCTGTTTCTTCGTTGGGAAAACGGAAGCGGCGGCATATCACTTCCGCCATCTTGGCGCCTACTTCGGCGTGACTGTCAAAACGGATACGGTCAGGCGCAATCCGAAACGTAGGCGGCTTGCCGACATCATGCAGCAAAGCGCCCCAGGCGAGCGTGGGCGAGCAGTCAGGAGCGAGCGACTCCAGCAGCATCAGCGTGTGCACCCACACGTCTCCCTCGGGATGAAACTGCGGCGGTTGCTCGACCCCTTTCATCTTCGCGATTTCAGGCAGAACTTCGACGAGCAGTCCTGATTCATCCAGAAGTTCGAAGGCGCGGCGCGCGCGGCCTTCGGTCAACATCTTGGTCAGCTCATCGCGCACGCGCTCGCGACTTACCTCGTGAATCGATGCCGCCGCATTTTTCATCGTCTGCATCGTCTTCTCTTCAATCTTGTAGCCGAAGCGCGCTGCAAACCGCGCCGCC
>QIAW01000343.1 GCA_003225655.1 Acidobacteriota bacterium | reverse complement strand
GACTTACCGCCCAGCTTTCGGGGCGTGGAGCAATGGCGCGGCTGTCACGCTCTGTGCGGTTTGCGCGCGGCGCTCCGGTTCTGTTGGCCCTTGAGAGCAATTCCTGGCGCTGCGAAATTCCGGCTCGAGTCGCCCATTCTTCCAGTCGGCACTTGCATCTTTTCTTTCCACAACTTTCGTTAGAACAAGAGATATTCCTGGTCAACCAGATCTACTGCAGGCCGGAAGCATGGCTCTCGTGGCACCGCTCGCGCCAGATGGATAGCCCACTCCGCAGTCTGGCGCACATCTTTTGGCTTGCACTCAGGGGAATTGCGGTTGTGCTGATTGGCTTGTTTACTCGTCGCCCAGCAATGGAACCGGAGCCTTTGGAAGCAGACCGAAGAAAGAAACGTGCTCCCGCAGTCGCCGCGTGCGTGACAATTCTTGCACTGTTGAGCATGGTTCGCCTGCCGCTGCATGCGCTTGACGCCGCTCGAACCCCGGACGCATCTAACTCAGCGACACCTTCCGGCAACCCGCTTGCACCCGCCGCGGCATTTCACGATCACTACGAATTGGGAGCGATGGCGGAAGGAAGGGCCTTAGCTTTGGCTGGCGCGGGCTCGTCTCAGAACTTTTTCCTCGACATGCCCCTCACGAAAATCATTAGTGAGGCCCGTCTCGAATTACGTTACAACGCACCGCAGTTGCGGGGCGGCGAAAGCTGGATAGAAGTGTGGCTCAACGGCACGAGCGTCGGCTCCGTCCCACTCATACCAGGGTTACAACAAGTAAGTGTTTCATTGCCCGCAGACCTGCTGACCTCGAACAACACTATCACCCTTCAGCTCCAGGGGAGTTGTGCCGGTTGCAAGAGCGCGCGTGCACCGTGCTGGCCAGCGCTCCTGGATTCTGCCCGTTGTGTTTTCAGACCGTCCGGGTTTGAGCGCGCTGAAGGCGGCATCCATCGTGTCGTCCTGGTTCAGCATCTTTTCGGATTTTCGCAGAGTTCGGTTTCCGGTAACGGTTAGTAAGTTGCCAAGTGGCAACGCGATTGTCTTCGCGCTTCGCGGCTCTGAGCTTGCGGCCAGGCTTGCTCTTCCGGGCAAAGCCGGCGCCGTGCTTGCTGTGCGAGACAATCCGCGCGATCCATACGGCAAGTTGTTGGTCGTTGGTGGTGATGAGCCGGCGGAGCTCGTGACCGCTGCCCGCGCTCTAGTCACGCGAAATAATGCGCAATTACATACCGACGTCGTATCCGTAGAATCCGCGAGCGCCCCTGTGCGCCGGGAGTACGAAGCTCCCCGCTGGCTGGATGCGAGCAAGCCCGTGCCCATCGGCACCTACACCACTGCTGAAAGATTGACGCTGAAGGGGTCTGGCAGGATCAACATTTACTTCCGCATTCCGCCGGATCTATTCCTTCAGGCGAAAGACTCAGTGCCGCTGCTTCTGAAATTCTCCTATAGCGGCGTCGCGGAAGATTCGCACGCCGCCCTTCACGTCAGGTTGAATGACCGCGACATTGATTCCATCCGGTTGAAGCCTGCGTCCTCTAATACAGATGAACAGGAGATCGTACGGCTGCCCACGGGCAGGTTCAAACCCTACACAAATACGCTGAGCATTGACGTGGATTTCGGGCGTGCCGGCGCCCCCAAAGGCACGTGGCAGTATGCAGCCATTCATCGCGAGTCGTCGCTTGACCTCAGCGGTCTTCCTCATTCAGCGGTATTGCCTAAGCTGGAGCTATTTGCGGATTCCGGCTATCCATTCACGGCATTTCCTGATCTGGCGCGCACCGCAGTGGTGCTGTCGAATGCGCCGACCGCCGCCGAATACGAAAGCCTTTTCGACATGATGGGATTCTTCGGTGCTCAGACTGGCGCGCCTGCCACGAACGTAATGGTCACTGATAGCACGCACATCGAGCAAGCAAGGGGGAAAGATCTGGTTCTCCTGGGCCCACCGGCTTCTCAACCGCTCTATTCCGAATGGGAAGCCAACATGCCGCTAGGTCTCACTGGCGACTCGCGAGTCAATAGTGCTCCCGAGATTTCCAGACTTCAGCATCCGGAGTGGCCATTTCGCTCCAGGGACCGGGAAAAGCTCACTGCACTGCTGGCACGCGAGTCTGCGATAGACGTGGTCGTGGAAAATTTTGTGTCGCCCCTCCGCTCCGATCGGTCGGTAGTTGCGATTGCGCCGCGCAGTGCGGGCGGCCCGGATGCGATCGCCGTGTTGTTCTCGCCCTCTCTGGAAAAAGGCCCTATTTATGGCGGCGTCGCAGTCGCGCAGCAGGGCCGTTTTCATTCATTTCTCGTTGGTACGTTCGCCTATCACTCTGGCCAGGTGGATGCATTTCAGCAAACAAGAATTTTCTTGCTCGAACACTATTTCGGTATCCCTGCCCTGGTCGTGCTACTCGCATTCCTAGTTGCCGCGTGGATGTATTCGAGTACGGAACGCGTAGCCGCACGCCGCCTAGCGTTGGGGAGGAATTAAAGCGAGGATCTGCCAGCCATGACCAGACTTATCCGAATCGTAGCTTTCCTGATGACGATGTTTTTCGCGGTTTGGCTTGTTGCCCAGAGCCAGGGAGTGGACATTCTGTTAAGTAAGGCGCGGTCGCTCGAAGCACGCGGCCGCATGGATCTAGCGGCACAGAACTGGAAGCAAGTGCTTCTCGTCAGCCCTAATCAAACAGAGGCTATTGCAGGCTTGGCACGTTATGCCAAGCAGAACGGCCAGGCTGAAGAGGAGCGCAATTACGTAGATCGGTTGAAGAAAATCAATCCCAAAGATCCAGAAATTGCAGC
>QIAW01000350.1 GCA_003225655.1 Acidobacteriota bacterium | reverse complement strand
CCGGATTTAGTCCAACATTGGCTTTTTTGAACAATTCGAAGGTTAACATGAAGGTTAACAAAAGGTTAACAAGGTTAACATTTCGCCGGAAGTGGTGGCTGAGTCGGCTAAACGGATCTTACAGAAGCTCACGGAGGCAACGAAGAAGGTTTCCCCCCCGGCACCCCGGAAAAGAGACGTTTGAAGGTTAACGAATTAAGGTTTTTGTTGCGCGAGCCCACGACGCCCAGCAGTGGTTTGATGGAATCGAGCCGCAACAAAAACCTCGTTGGACTAAATCCTGACCGCCAGCGTCATTTGCAATTTGGTCAACTTGAGCAGGCTTGGGAAGTCGCGCCGACTGTTGACGGGCTGGTGTTTTGAAGAAACGGTGGCGATGGTGGGGGTGGACAAAGAGGGTATTTTTGTGCTCGGAATGGCCTTCGAGGCAAGAGCGGCCGACACGCCTGGAGCCGGGCTCGAAGCCTTAGTTTCTGAAAGATCCGTTCGTCGGTTGCCTGTTCGTAAAGCTTCATCATGGCGGGATTTTTTTGGGCACCTCAGCGACCCATATCAAGTGGCCAATCCTGCAGTAGGGGCAAAGCTGAAGTGGTTTGGTTGCGTCCTGAGTCGACGCGTCGTCCTGAGATGGGATCGGGTGGGCGAGTTCCTGAGCGGGCGGCTGAAGTCGTTCCAGCAAATGCTGTGCTTGTTGGTGGCGTGCCTGGTTGGCAGAACTGTCCAAGCCGTAATGGCGGACTTTGGAAAAACCCTTCGGAAGCACATGCTGAAGAAAGCGAGCCAGGAAGTCGGCCGCGGGCAAGGTGAGGCGTTTGATTTGCTGAGTGCGATTTTCCCGGTAGCGAAACGTCACCTGGCCGTTCTCAAATCGCTCCAGGCGCGAGTTGCTCAGCGCGATGCGAAAGACATATCGAGCCAGATATTCCAGGACTTTTTCTCCGCGCCCGGCCGGCTTGGCATGAACGACCCATTTCTTGGTGCGCCAGAAGGGCGGCACGCCCGCCAGCAAGCCCCGGGCTTTGAGCGCATCGCGCATTTTGGCCCGGAAGATGACGGAGAGAGCGTGGACTGGCACCAGGAATTTTGGGTTTTTGGGTTCCAGCCAGCGCTGGCCGTCGGCCGACAATCCACCGGCGCTGACCAGAAAGTGCGCGTGTGGGTGATACGCCATGGCGCGAGTCCAGGTGTGGAGGACGCCTAACACACTGGGCTGGGCTCCCAACCATTGCGGATCGCGGCAGAGTTTTTGCAGGCTGGCGGCCGCGCACTTCAACAACAATCCGTAGAGCACCTTCTGCTGGCGATGAGCCAGTGGGCGCAACTCCGCAGGCAGTGTGAAGGTCAGCAGGTAATAGGGGCAGGGCAACAGCCGGGAGTGTTGTTGCTCCAGCCAAATCTCGGTTTGCTGGCCATGGCACTTGGGGCAGTGCCGGTTGCCGCAGGAATGATAACTGTAATGTTCGGCCCCACAGTGGTCGCAGCGAAACAACTGTCCGCCCAAAGCGGGCGTGCGACATCGTTCAATGTCCTGAAGGGCTTTCTTTTGGCTGGGCAAGACGGCCAGGCGAGCCCGCTCCTCTGGCCCCACTGCGCGGACAATGTCCGCTAGTTCGAGCACGGAGCCGGAGGGGGCTTAGAGATTTTTGACCATCGCCTCCAGTGGTTGGACCATTTGGGCACAGACCCCAGCGGTGATATGAGTGTAAATCGAGGTCGTGGCCGGGCTATAGTGCCCCAGAATCTCTTGAATCAGCCGCAAACTTACACCCGCTTCCAGCAGATGGGTCGCGTAGGAATGGCGCAACGTATGCACGCTGGCCGCTTTGGTGATGCCGCTGCATTCGACCGCCCGGCTAAAGGCCACTTGAATGCTGCCCAGGGCCACGGGCCGATCCTCCCCGGCCCGAGCAAACGGTTGCTCGGAGGCAGGGAACAACCACCGGGGGGAACGATGCACCTTCCAAAAGCTTCGGAGCATCTCCAGCGTTCGTTGGGCCAGCGGCACGTATCGCTCCTTGTTGCCCTTGCCGTAAATCCGTAAGAACATCCGGCGGCTGTCAATCTGCTGGATCTGCAGACCGACTCCTTCGCTGATCCGAAGTCCGCAACTGTAAATGGTCGTCAAACAAACCCGGTAAAGCGGCACCTGCACCGCCTCCAAGACTTGCTGGACTTCGGCCTGGCTCAAGACCGGTGGCAGCCTCCTTTCTTTGTCTGGCCGAACCAAGTCCAACACCGCCCAGTTTTTTCGCAGCGTCTTCTCAAAGAGGAATTTAATCGCGCAGAGAGTGATCGTGGCGGTGCTGCGTGAATAGCGCTTCTCTCGCTTCATGTAGAGAAAGTACTGGCGCAGTTCTTCTTCGGTGATGAGCTCGGGACTTTTGTGATAGTAGTCGGCCAGGCGTTTCACACCACGGATATAAGCTTCTTGGGTCGAGGCGGAATAACCTTTGAGTTGCAGATCTTCCAGCATCTGTTTACGTAGAGGGGTCATAGCAGTCTATCCTTTCTGACCAGAGCGGGTGAAACCTCCCGGTCAGGAGGCACAGCCCACCTTGAGCCGTGTAACTCTGGTCAGAAGGATTTGACGAAAACGCTCCTCCTAGCACTTCGACGATCCAACCTATCCGGCGCGCCGAGCGCCGGATTTAGTCCAACAACCCGCATAAACATTGGAGTTTTTCGCGAATCAGAAGGGTAACATCGAAGCGTAAAAAAGGTAACATCGGTAACATTTCATCCTCGGAAGGCTTTTACATGGGCTAACAGAGATAAGGGAGTGATGCCTGGGAAGGCTCG
>QIAW01000349.1 GCA_003225655.1 Acidobacteriota bacterium | reverse complement strand
TTTCCAGACGCGCCGCATCCGACCATGAGCCGCAGGCATAGCTGGGAACTGATGCGGTTCGTTCAATACCGACTGCTTTCTGAGAACTGAGAACTACGTTTATAATTTTTCACTCGGGAGTAACTCTCACAAAATGAAAGCCGCACGCTTCCACCAGTTCGGCGGGCCTGAGGTCCTGCAATACGAGGATGTCGCTGAGCCCCAGCTTCGCAAAGACCAGGTTTTGATTCGAGTGAAGGCATGCGCGCTCAACCACCTCGATCTGTTCATCCGCAAAGGGCTCCCCGGCATCAAGCTGCCGCATATCAACGGCAGTGACATCGCCGGAGAAATCGCCGAATTGGGCGAGTACGTTACCGACCTGGCGGTAGGACAGCGTGTGCTCCTGGCTCCCATGACCTTCTGCGGACACTGCGTCGAATGCGTCTCCGGGCGCCAGAACTTTTGCCCCAACTTCAGCGTCCTGGGTTATGCCAATGACGGCGGCGATTGCGAATACATCGCCGTCCCCCGCGTCAGCATAGTTCCGGTTCCTGAAGGTGTGCAGCTTACCTTCGAGCAGGCGGCCAGCGTTCCCCTGGTTTTCACGACGGCATGGCACATGCTGGTGGGCCGCTGTGCCATCAAGCCGGGCGATACGGTCCTGGTTTTGGCGGCAGGCTCCGGCGTCGGCATTGCTGCTATCCAGATTGCCAAGCTCTTCAACGCCACCGTGATTGCCACCGCCGGCGATGAGCAGAAGCTGGCCAAAGCATTTCAGCTCGGCGCCGACTTCGGCATCAATCACTACAAGCAGAGCATCTCCGAAGAGGTGAAGAAAATTACTGCCCGCGCCGGCGTGGATATTGTCTTCGAGCACGTGGGATCGGCCACGTGGCTCGAAAGCATGAAATCCATGAAGCACGGAGGCAAGCTGGTCACCTGCGGCGCCACCACCGGCTGGGAGGCTAAATTCGATATCCGCTTCCTCTTCGCCCGCCAGCTTTCCTTCCTGGGCTCCTATATGGGAACCATGGGAGAGCTGCACGAGGTGCTGCGCCACGTCTTCAGCGGAAAGTTGAAGCCGGTGGTGGACCGCAGCTTTCCCCTCAAAGACGCCCGTGCATCGCACGAATACCTGGAAAGCAGCGCCCAGTTTGGGAAAGCAGTGCTGATACCGTAAATCCAATGCGGAGCCCCAGAGATATACTCATCGTGCTGTTGCTGTCATTCTGGCCGGCAGTGATTGCTGCCCAGGGTTCCGCCGACTCTTTTTTCCGTAAGGACTTTTTTCCCATGGAGAAGGGAACATATTGGATTTATCAGGGGACGGTGAAGTGGCAAGGGGGCGACGACAGCAACACAAAATCAAAAAATGTACTCGTAAAGATGGAAGTTATCGACTACTTCCACAAAGGTGAAATCAGTGCCGCTCTGATCAAAGGCCATCCGGCAGATCTCGCGTGGTACGATCCACAAAAGAAGCCGGGAGACTACCTGATCGTTCGCAACGGAGACCGATTTTACTTCCTGCAAGATGTTTCTGCTCTCGATGGTTATCG
This sequence comes from Acidobacteriota bacterium, assembly GCA_003225655.1. Taxonomy (GTDB): domain Bacteria; phylum Acidobacteriota; class Terriglobia; order Terriglobales; family Acidobacteriaceae; genus QIAW01. Next base: position 2,875 of record QIAW01000349.1, on the reverse strand, counting down.
CAATCTGATCAACTCTGGAGAACCGCCCAGCGAGCAGCACCTATTTTTTGTCTTACCGCTGAAGCATGGCGGCCATTTTTGTGCTGCTGACCAGCCGGAAAGCCCACATGGTTTCTATTGTTGGGCCGTGGACCGCATCCGGCCGGTGTATTTGTGGGGGATTGAGGGCATTCACTCGCGAAAAAGCACAGAGTATCAATTGAGCTATCGCACCGTGCCCGATCAGGAGATTTCATATCTAGCGTCCGGCATTGGCATTACCAGGTGGATCTATGGTCACCACGGTACGGTTTCCGACGTAGATGTGAGACTGGTCCGATTCCACCGTGCCGCCGAAAGCAAATAAGAACAGCCGCAATAGAGAGCAAGGCGAAGAGCCAAGAGTTCTGAATATTGAGTCCTTTATAATTATTGTTCTTACAGGAGCCTTCAAACCTACATGGGCACAATGATCGTAAATATTCATGGCCGCGAGATTCTTGATTCCCGCGGCAATCCTACCGTAGAAGCAGAGGTCCGCTTAAGCGACGGTGCTTTAGGACGCGCTGCCGTCCCCAGCGGCGCCTCCACCGGTGAGCACGAAGCGGTAGAGCTGCGCGACAACGACAAGAAGCGCTATCTGGGCAAAGGTGTGCGTAAAGCGGTGGAGAACATCGAGACGGAGATCTCACCCGCCCTCGGCGGCATGGATGCCAGCTTGCAGCGCGCCCTCGACCAAAAGATGATCGAGCTTGACGGCACCGAAAACAAAGGCCGTCTCGGCGCCAACGCTTTGCTGGCCGTCTCCATGGCCGCAGCTCGGGCCGCAGCCGCGTCGTTGCAGGTTCCGCTTTATCGTTACATCGGCGGAGTCAACGCGCACACCCTTCCCGTTCCCATGATGAACATTTTGAACGGCGGCGCTCACGCCGACAACAACGTTGATTTTCAGGAATTCATGGTGATGCCGGTCGGCGCCAGCTCGTTCTCGGATGCACTCCGCTGGGGTGCGGAGATATTTCACACCCTCAAGGGCGTGCTCAAGAAGCGCGGATACAACACCGGCGTCGGCGATGAAGGCGGCTTTGCCCCTTCGGTGAAGTCGAACGTGGAAGCCATTGAGCTGGTGGTGGAAGCTATCCAGGCGGCAGGGTTTACTCCCGGGCGGCAGGTGGCGATTGCGCTCGACCCCGCGGCCAGCGAGTTTTACAAAGACGGCAAATACATCTTCAAGAAATCGGATAAAAGCGAGCACAGCTCCGAGCAGATGGTCCGCTACTGGTCTGAGTGGGTGAGCAAATATCCTATTGTTTCCATCGAAGATGGTCTCGCGGAAGACGACTGGGCGGGTTGGAAGCTGCTGACCAAAGAGCTGGGAGGAAAGATCCAGCTCGTGGGCGACGATCTGTTCGTCACTAACACCGACCGCCTCGCCCGCGGCATTGAAGAAGAGGTTGCTAATTCCATTCTCATCAAAGTCAACCAGATCGGCACGGTGAGCGAGACCCTCGATGCCATCGAAATGGCGCGGCGCAACGGATACACCTCCGTCACCTCACACCGCTCCGGCGAAACCGAAGACACCTTCATCGCCGATCTTGCCGTCGGCGCCGGCACTGGACAGATCAAGACCGGCTCGGCCTCGCGTACCGATCGCGTTGCAAAGTACAACCAGTTGCTCCGCATTGAAGAAGAGTTAGGGGATGCGGCACGCTTTCCCGGCCTGGCCGCGCTCAACTACAACGGAGACCTCGCCTCCGAAGCTGGAGTGTAAGAGTTGGCAGCAACCCAGTTTGCTTCAGTGGGTCTGAGTTTTGCCTCTGCCGCCTCCTGGGGTGCTGGGGACTTTACCGGCGGAATTGCTGCCAAGCGCACTGGCGTGTTTGGGCTGGTGGTGGCCGCGCACGGTACCGGATTTCTCGCGGTGCTGGTGCTGACTCTTATCCGGCACGAACCCATACCCGCTCGTCATTTCCTCTTGTGGGCCATTGCCGGGGGATTGCTGGGCAGCATCGGTCTGGCTGCTTTCTATCGGGCCCTGGCGGTCGGCAAGATGGGAATCAATGCTCCGGTGGCCGCGGTCATCGCGGCTGCGCTTCCCGTCACAATTGGAATCTTTCTGCAGGGCAGGCCCGGCAAGCTTCAACTGGTAGGATTTGCGGTTGCCATCATTGGTATTGTGCTGGTCTCTAAGCCTGAAGCTTTTCATGAGCGTCCTGCCGGAATTGGCCTGGCGGTACTGGCAGGCGTGGGCTTTGGCGGATTTCTCACTTGCATGAATCTGGCGGGCGCCTCCGGCGTGCTTTGGCCGTTGTGCATCGGGCGTCTGTCGTCCGCTTTGCTGATGCTTCTGTTTTGCCTGTTCGCCCGTCAATCGCCGCTCCCGACGCCACGGCTTTTGCCCCTTGCCGTGCTCACGGGAATCCTGGACACCGCCGGCAACGCCTTCTTCATGATGGCTACGCAGGCCGGGCGGCTCGATGTCGCTGCCGTGCTTTCATCGTTGTATCCCGTGATCACGGTTGTTCTGGCGCGCTCGATCTTGAAGGAACGTATGCATCGCGTTCAGACTGCAGGCATGTGGATGGTCCTGGTGGCGATTCCGCTCATCGCAGCGTAAAGCCCCAGGGTTACTCAGCGACCCTCTAGCGTCCTCTGCCGTTTAATTCTTCTCCCCCGTTTCATTTACAATTTCAATTTCAAATGCCCAACCGACCCAAACCTCTTGTTCTCATCATTCTTGATGGCTGGGGCTTCCGCGCCGAGACGAAAGCCAACGCCATCGCCCTGGCGCGCAAGCCCAACTACGACCAGCTTCTGCGCGACTTTCCCAACACGTTGATCCACACCAGCGGACGCTACGTGGGACTGCCCAACGGACAGATGGGTAACAGCG
>QIAW01000348.1:6396-10947 GCA_003225655.1 Acidobacteriota bacterium | reverse complement strand
CACTTGAGATGGAAAGATTCAATTTGTTCCGCAACTCCGGCGGCAAGACCACCGACTGCATGGCTAGGCCCAGATAGGGCCGCGTGATGCGTCCTCTTTCCACGAGTTCGTGCACGATTCGCGTCACTGTGCTTGAAGGAATGGTAAGGGGAACACCGCGTCGCAATCCCGAGGTATTGATTCCCAGCACCTGCTCCGCCGAGTTGACCAGCGGCCCACCCGAAAAACCCGGGTAGAGAATCAAGTCAGGCCTCACGAACTGATCAATCTCTCCACCTCGCCAGCTACGCCACGGCCCCATGAGTCCTGAGATCACTCCCGAACTTGCCACCAGATTGCCTCGACGCGTTCGACCAAGCGCGAGAACCAGATTTCCCACCTTGAGCCCTTTGGTTTCCCCAATGTTGGCCGGAGGAGCTTCGGCGTTCTCTGGAAGTTTCAAGACGGCCAAATCTGTGCTGGAGTCGCGGCCGGCAAAATCCGCAATTAGAACCTTGCCTTGGGCGTTAATAACCGTAACCTCTGTGTCCGGAAGGGCGTGACTGGTTGTCACCACAACGCCTTTCTGCCAGACAACACCGCTCGAGGCGTGGCGATGGCCGGCGTGAATGCAAACCACGGAGCCGCCGGCTCTTTCTGCGGCCTGGGCCAATTCGCTGGACAACGTCGACCACTGCTGATGAACTACTGATGAAGCCATTTTCTCAACTCCTGAATGTAGTGAAAGGCCGATAACGGTCTCAGGAGTAAGAATGCGCTAAAGCGAAAAAGAACACATCACCCGAATGGGTAGGAGATTTGCGTGCGATTTATGATTTTTGATTTACGATTTACGAAGTATGACTTCAGCAGGCAAGGTGTTCTATGCGAAGGATCTTTGTTTCCCTTGATGTTTTTGTGTTGATAGCCGCTGTTGGTCTGGCCATTTGCGCCGTCAGGCCGGCTGAGGATTTGTTCGCCTCAAGAAACCCTGTCACCACAACCACGCCGGCCTCCCTCAATGTCTGGGATGACGGCACTGCTTTCGTTAACGGGATGGTTGAAGAGCATAGTCTTCCCTGCAGCGCAAACATCGCATGCTATTTGAAATTGCAAATAGACACCACAGAAGTGCGGGTTGTTTACGACGAAGGCGAGGTTGGGCGCGCTTGTGCGAACAGCCAGGCAAACCACGCGCAATTGGTGAAAAAAGGGGATTGGATCAAAGCATTCGGCGCCTACAGTAAAAGAGGCGGGGTTGTTACGATTTCCACCTGCGCCTCTGAGGATTACTTCATAAGGCATGCAGATGAAGGGACGCCTCTTGGTCCCGTTACGGAGCGTTTCTTTAAGGAAGTTAACAGGCTTAAAAGCCAAGTAGCCCAAAAACAGTTTGAGCAGGCAAAAAGAAGCGGCCAATGGGAAATTTACAAGGATGAACAATTAGGCTATGAATTCAGCTATCCCACCACTTGGCAAGCTCCACAAACGAGCCCCGGTGCTCCCTGGTCGGTAACGTATCACGATTCTTCCAAGACGAATAGCGACTTATATATCCTAAGGCTGGGCCATATCTCACAGACACAACAGGCAACTATGGGCATTGATTTTTGCGCTGCTCATCCGAACAACTCACGCTGCAAAAGAAAACAGATTGGGAAAGTTACGGCATCCATTGATTGGGGTGATAATTCCGGCAAAACTGTTTTTGTAAGTATTCCTCTTCCAGAAGGCGGTCTTGTAACGTTTACTCTAGAACCAAATAATGCGCAGGCGAAAACGCTTCTTCTGCCAATTCTCGATACGTTTAAGATCGATGGATCGGGAAGCAGCCGGCATTCCACTGGAAAAGGCAAAAAATCATAAATTGCTACTGGTTTTTCCCCATATGCCAGCCATTGCCGTCATGATAGAAGTGCACCTTGGTGGCGTGCGGATAGCTGTTATCTAAAGGGAGATCTCCATCGCTCAGCGATTCCTGCGCATGCCGATTGAGGGATTTAAAGGTATCACTATCGATGGCAAAGTTTTCGCCAACCTCATTCGGTTTCCAGGTCCAGTTATAAATCACGTCTGCGCCATTGTCTCCGGCCGGCGTCACCGTCACGTCCTTCATTTCCTTGCTGGCAATGGGAATGGCCCAATTGTGGAGATTGCAATTTGACATGCCTGTCATCGCTTTGAAATCTGTGGTGTCCATGCGCTTTGCGCCGACCTGCCTGAAAAGATCATCGCCTCGAATGGTGGTAAGGACTTCGGTCGATGTACCCGTGTTCCCGACACTGATTAAACCCGCCTTTTGCAGGACCGCATATTTCGATTGGGTTGGCGACTGTCCGCAGTGTCCGTTCAGGTAGCCCAGATCGACATAAATTGTTTTCTGCAGGTCAGGATCAGAAGTTAGCAGAATGCTTCTTGCCTGCTCTTTGCTCAGACCGCTACAGCCGGAGAGCAGCGCCGTAATGATGGCTAAACTCAAAACAATGTAATATTGACGAAGCCTTGTGCAGCCGAAGATAATCCGTGAAAGTGGCACAACTTCCCCCCAGCGTTCTCTATCATGTAATTTCAGAGTAGCTTTTCAGCAATCAAATATCACAAAACTAGCAATGATGCTATTAGCTATTTTGCTAACACGCTAGTTACCTAGGTAACGTCCTTTTACCTTTCTTTACAGTTACTTAGGGGGATCGCTAGTTCATCATGAAATATTTGGCCTGCGGATGATGCACCACAATGGCTGAGGTTGACTGCTCGGGCTCGAGCTGCCAGGTGTCCGTCAGCCGAACTCCGATGGCTTGCTCAGGATGGAGCACGGCAAACAGCTTGCTCTGATCTTCAAGATTAGGACACGCCGGATACCCGAACGAATAGCGCGAACCACGATATTTCTGGTGGAACAGGTCAGAGATGCGAGGAGCATCATCTGAAGCAATGCCCAGGTCTTCTCTCATCTTTTTGTGGAGATATTCCGCCAGGGCTTCAGCCGTCTCTACGCTCAGACCGTGCAGGTAAAGATAGCGGGTGAATTCTCCGCTGTCGAAAAGTTTCTTGTTGATCTCTGACGCGCGGTCGCCGATGGTAACGCAGGAGAGTCCGATCACATCTTTGCGTCCGGAGGCGCGCGAAGCAAAAAAGTCGGCAATACAAAGTTTGCGCCCCTCGCGCTGGCGGGGGAAGGTAAAGCGCTGGATCTCGCGCTCACTCTCCGGCGAATCATAAAGAATTACATCGTTGCCATCGCTCTGGCAGGCAAAGTAACCGTACACTGCCTTGGGCTCAAACCAGCCTTCGCGAATCACCTCGTCCTGAAGCTCCAGGAAGATGGGCCGGTATTTTTCTTCTACCAGCCGGCTGTAATCAGAAGCCGAAGCAGTCTTCAACTGCCACTGATTTTTAAACAGCGCCAGTTCGTTGACGTACTGGAAGACCTCTTTCAAGTCAAAATCTTTGCGCGCGCGTACACCGTAGAACTGCGGCTTGGGCAATTCCACCAGTGGCTGCACCACGGTTGAAGGCGTGGTGGAAACTTCGACGGCAGTATCGGCGGAAGCAGCGGCCGCCCGGGCAAACTGCTTGATTGTCTTCCCTTCGGTCAGACGAGCTTCGCGGGCGCCGTTGGCGGCCACCAGATCTTGCATGATGTGCAGCCCGCCAAAGGCGTCATCGGCATAAAAAACGCCGTTGTTGTATTCGCGGCGCAGGTCATCTTCCACATACTTACGGGTAAGCGCGGCTCCGCCGCAGATGACCGGGAACTCCAGCTTCTGCGTGTGTAGATCCTGCAGCACGTACTTCATCTCCAGCGTGGATTTCACCAGCAAGCCGCTTAGCCCGATAGCATCGGCCTTGTGTTGCTGCGCGGCGGTGATGATGGTATCTGCCGGTTGCTTGATGCCGAGATTCACCACCCGGTATCCGTTGTTGCTTAGGATGATGTCCACGAGATTTTTTCCAATGTCATGCACATCGCCCTTGACCGTGGCCAGCACAATCGTCCCCTTCTGCGAGCCGCCTTCCACCTTTTCCATCTTCGGTTCCAGGTAGGCCACTGCCTGCTTCATCACCGATGCTGAATCCAGCACCGAGGGCAACTGCATCTTGCGGGCGCCAAAGAGCTCGCCCACGGTCTTCATGCCGTCGAGCAGCACGTTGTTGATGACCTCAAGCGGCGAATACTTTTCCAGCGCCGCTTCCAATATCTGCTCCAGCATTATCCGGTTTGCCCCGTCGCCCAGCGCTTTCTCGCCGTTGATGATGCACCGCTTGAGGCGGTCTTCCACCGTGAGCTGCGAGATATCCTCTTCCACAACCTCGGTTGTGCCCTGCGCTCCGGCAAAGTGCGCCATGTACTTCTGCAGAGGATCGCCATCGCTGGTGTCATAAAAAATGAGCTTGCGTGCCAGTTCAACTTCTGCTTCAGGAATCTTGTATAACGGATAGATTTTGCTGTAGTTCACAATGGCCATATCCAGGCCATGATCCACGGCTCGGTGCATAAACACGCTGTTCAAGATGCGACGAGAATAGGCGCTCAAACCAAAGGAAATGTTGCTTACGCCCAGGATGGTC
>QIAW01000348.1:3808-6273 GCA_003225655.1 Acidobacteriota bacterium | reverse complement strand
CGATGGCAATTTTTTTCTCCGCAGTGAGCGCCATGCCCTGCTCGTCAATCGTCAGGGCGATTACCGCCGCCCCATAGCGCTTGGCCATGGGCAGGACTTTCGACGTGCGCTTCTCGCCATCTTCCAGGTTGATGGAATTGATGATCGCCTTGCCGGGGATGCGCTTCAGACCCTCCTCAATCACATCGGCTTCCGTCGAATCCACGAGCACCGGCGCCGGCACACGCGTGGCGATTTTTTCCAGCACGTGCGACATGTACCCTTTTTCGTCCTCGCCCACAATGGCGCAGCACAGGTCGAGCATGTGCGATCCCTCGTTGACCAGTTTCTTGGCCAGCGCCAGGATTTCGTCGTAATTCTCGCTGCGCACCAGGTTGCGGAAGTGCTCGACCCGCGTGGTGGTGTTCATCTCTTCAGCCACAATGAGCGGCTTGGGATCAAGATCGAGCGGAATGGAACTATAAGCACTCGACGCCGCAGCAGTAGGCTTTAGGTCGCGTGCAAGCGGCTTTAGATTCGAGCAGGCCTCAACCACCGCCCGGATGTGATCCGGCGTAGTGCCGCAGCATCCACCCACAATGCGCACGCCGTACTCTTCGATAAAGCGCTTGTGATAGTCAGCAAGCTCTTGCGGCGTAAGTTTGTAAACAGCATGGCCGCCTTCGTTCTGCGGAAGGCCAGCGTTCGGCAACACAGAAACGTGCTTGGTCGAGTTGTGACCAAGATAGCGCACCGCATCGTTCATCTCGTGTGGGCCAGTGGCGCAATTCATCCCGATCACGTCAACGTCAAATGGTTCGAGTGCAGTAAGCGCGGCACCAATTTCCGTTCCCAGCAGCATGGTCCCAGTGGCTTCCAGCGTGACCTGCACAGTAACCGGAAGCCGCTTGCCGGCAGCCTTCATGGCGTCGGCAACCGCCGCCACCGCAATCTTGGCCTGCAAAATGTCCTGGCAGGTTTCGACCAACAATATGTCTACACCGCCTTCGATCAGTGCGCTTGCCTGCTCACGAAAGGCGGCAGCCATGTCGTCATAACTGATATGTCCTAACGACGGCAGCTTGGTGCTCGGACCAATCGAACCGGCCACAAAGCGTGGCCGCGTGGGCGTGGAAAAAGCCTGCGCCGCCTCGCGCGCCAACTTAACTGCCGCGATGTTGATCTTCCTCACATCTGCTTGCAGGTTATATTCGCCCAGCACAATGCGGGTGCCGCCGAAAGTATTGGTTTCAATCACATCGGCGCCGACTTGCAGATAGCTGGCATGGATTTCTTTGATCACGTCAGGGCGGCTGAGCACAAGAATCTCGCTGCATCCTTCATTACCCCAGTAGTCGTCCAGGCTAAGCTGGTACTTCTGGATAGAAGTCCCCATGGCGCCGTCATAAATCACAACGCGCTCGCGTACCGTATTGAGAAAATCGGTCATTGGATAGCTCGTATTAAGGTAACAAATCTACAAATTCAAACACCAGCCGCGAAGGAAAGCAGTCAGCACTCAGCCCGTTTCCTCATTGCCCGGTCTGACAGCTTGGAAACGCACTTCGCAAACCGAACTTCAATATCATCATTTTTTATCTGCGTTCATCTGCGGCTGTTTTGTTTTCCAGCCCAAAAAATTAAAGCCGGCTGCATAGCCGGCTGGGCGTAACACGCGAAATCTGCTTATGTTGTGCTTACCTGCTCGGCTATGTTGAAGACTGCGTTGTCACCTTGATGTGCTGGCTTGGGGGCCAGCATCTGCTCTTTGCGGTATACCAGGTTGGTGGCGTTGAAGGTGGCGATTTCGAAGCCGTGGCCGTGCGTAATGGCGTCCGTGGGGCAGGCCTCTACGCAGTATCCGCAGAAGATGCAGCGGTTGTAGTCAATGTTATAGACCTTGGCGTAACGCTCGGCGCCGCTGATGCGGTTTTCGGCAGTGTTTTCCGCCGCTTCAATATAAATACAATTCGAAGGACACGCGGCCGCGCACAGAAAGCAGGCAACGCACTTCTCCAGCCCATTTTCATCGCGCTGCAGCACATGCACACCGCGGAATCGTTCCTGAAAGACCGCGCCCTTCAGGGGGCCTTTGCCGTCCGGATAGTTCTCCACCACCGTGGGCTTGAACATCTCCCGGAAGGTGATGGACATCCCCTTGGCGATCCCGGCAATGTCTTTGATGATTGCCATAAAAATCTAGTATAAATGGTTCCCTGATTTTTCACCAAGTGTTTCGATCCGGAAGGACAGACCATGCGATCTCATCCGTCGATTCTGCAATTCTATGTATGCATCTTACTTGCGCTCGTTGGTTTTGCGCGTGCGCAGCACAGCAACCCAACCCAAACTCCCGTGAAACCTCCGGCTCGACTGATTTCGCCCGAAGTGCATGCCGATGGCAGCGTGATCTTCCGCTTCCGTGCTCCCCACGCCCAGGAAGTAAAGCTTGCGCGAGAAGGCGCGCAGCCCGTAGCCATGGAAAA
>QIAW01000348.1:0-3445 GCA_003225655.1 Acidobacteriota bacterium | reverse complement strand
GCGGATGGACAGCAGTAGGAAGGGCCAATGTGATTCTCGACAACCTTATCGCCCAGGGCAAAGCCAAGCCGATGATTGTAGTCATGCCGCTGGGCTACGGGACAATGGACTTTGTGCGGCCGGGCCAGAACACCTGGGCCGACACCGAGCTGCGAGACCGCAATTTCAAGAAATTTACTGAGGCGTTGCTCAGTGAGGTCATTCCAAAGGTAGAAAGCGGATATCGTGTTAAGCAAGATCGTAACGCGCGCGCCATTGCCGGACTCTCCATGGGCGGCTCGGAATCGTTGCTGGCGGGTCTGAATAACCTGGACAAGTTTTCCTGGGTCGGCGCTTTCAGCTCGGGCGGAATTCCTGAAGACTTTCCGGCGGACTTTCCCTCTCTGGATTCAGAAGCAAAGGGCGCAAAAGCAAACCAGCAACTCCATCTTGTGTGGATCGCCTGTGGCACCGACGACCATCTGATCACGCTCAACCGCAGCCTGCGAACATGGCTCAAATCGAGGGGCGTGCAGCATACAGCAATTGAAACTCCGGGTGGGCACGGCTGGATGCTATGGCGGCGTAACCTTGCCGACTTCGCTTCCTTGCTATTTCGCTAGGCTGTTCACCACCGAGGCACAGAGGCTGTGAAAAACCTCGTCTGCGCGGCGGCTATTTTTGGCCTCCGAAAACTTGCCCATTCAATGCTCTATAAACGAACCGTAGCTATCAGAGCACTAATGAATTACTAAACCATTTCCATATTCGAAGGATTATTGAGGCTGCCAGCTTATGCAAACTCATTCTAGTTCTCCGCGTCTCCGCGGTAAAAACTTTGTTTCTTTATCTCAAAGTGTTGGTCAATGATTTGGCTGAGATGATGCTTGAGGTGGGCAGCGTAATCTTCGGCAATCGACTCACGTATGCGCTTGCGGGACTGCACGCTCCGCCGCTTCGGCGGCAAACAGTGTTGCCTGAGAAAAACCGCAAGCCGCAGCCAGCAGGTTCTGGGGAAATATTGCCAGGGCGGTGTTGTATCGCCTTGCACATTCGTTGTAGAACTGCCGCGCATAGGCGATGCAGTTTTCGGTTGAGGTGATCTGCTCCTCGAGCAACTGGAAATTCTTCGTGGCCCGTAATTGAGGATAATTCTCAGAACGCAGAAAAAGATTGCCGAGAGCCCCGCTCAGCAGCATCTCCGCCGGAATGCGCGCGCTCAGGTCAGACCCTGAAGCCACCGCCTGCGAGCGGGCGCTGGTAACCTGTTCCAGCGTCTCGCGCTCGTGCTGCATATATCCGCGGGCTGCCTCTACCAGATTGGGAACCAGATCATGACGGCGCTTGAGCTGGATATCAATATCAGACCACGCATTTTGCATCCGATTGCGCAGGCTTACCAGCCGGTTATAGGCTGCGACCGTAATAAAGATGAGCAAAACGGAAGCAGCAAGTACGATAAACGCCATATCAGGTGATCTCCATTTTTGCATCCGCTCGATGAGCTGAATGCCGATTGCTGATCGCCCTATCCTCCATGCCCCAGCAGCGCGAAAATCCCATGAATCACAGCCAGCCACATGGCAACAAACACCAGGTTCAGCATGATCAACATCGCAATAACCACCAGCATCATTGCTGCGGCGGCCAATAGCAACGGTGCAATGATCAGCCATAACACAGTCATTACAACAACCGCGGTTTTCGGTGTCTTGCCGTGGGCCTCGGGGCTGTAATGCGCTCCCATTCTTTCTAAACGTTTTAAGCGTCGTTTCAGGGAAGGATGAAACGACAAAAAACTCTGCGCCTCAAGGCCGGTCGTTCCCCGCTTGGCCTCGTTCTGCCCCGCTCCGCCCGCGAGTGCCCGCAGGCGCGCGATGGCGGCTTGATCGCCTTGCCGCGCGGCGGCAAGATCAGCCGCATGAAGCATTTCAGCCGGAACTCGTATGCCCCTGGCCATTGCCATGGCCCGTCCAAACGCCATCAGGCGGCCTATGGCCTGCGCATCTCCACCCATGGCGGCGCGACGTGTGGCATCTATTTCGGCCCGCAGGCGAGTGTAATCATCGGTTCCGGGTCCGGCAGGTGAGGCGGCATCACCCGTAGTTGTCGAGGCTGCATCTACCTCAGCGCTCTCGGCCCAGGCGCGTGCCGCCAGTTGCATGTCTGCCGGTTTGAATGCGTGCGCTGCCAGACTGCTGTCGCCCTTCGGACTCACCACAAACAAGTGTGTTGCCCACGCGCCGCCGGCAATGGCGGTCGCATCCTGGCTTAAGCGCTTCAAGGCGCGTGCCAGAGCATCCGGATTGCGCATCAGGGCGACAGCGCTCGCATCCGCAAGATATCTTCGCGTGCGCCATAGCAGGGCCAGACATGGACCCAGCAGTATAGAAAGAAAAAACCACAGGGTAACCTCGATGACCAGGTTACTGAAGATGATCGGCAGGAAAACAAAGTAGAGAAAACTGCGCCAGGCTGATTTCTTTTTGTTGAAAAAGCGGTCTATATCGTCGTCTCCCACGTCCAGGCATCCCGTCAGCAGGCTGGCAACCGTCTCTGCCTCGGCAGACCTGGCCGTATCGCTCGAGGGGCGCATGAGCCCGTAACGTACAACGTGCCACAGCGTGTTCCTTGATTGCTTCCCGAAAGGGGAATTAATCAACGTCACAAGCAAACCACAGGTTTCAAAAACGCTGGTCACGGTGAAGGCAATGCGCAAATCGCCATTTCCAATGGAACCCATAAGATGCGCCAGCAGGGCTTCCAGTTCGTCGCGCTCAAGATCGTCGAGCAGCCGCCGTGAGACTACCAGCCGCGCATCTTGCGGCGAGGTGCCAAAAGCGGCAGCGTTGGCTGCTGCCGAATCCACCAGCATGACCCGCGGCGAGGGTAGCCCTGCGGCGATGGCCATCTCCTCAACGGTATCGGCAAGCTGCAGCTCCTTGAGGTCCCCTCTATCGGGCTCGCGCGCATTCAGGCTGGCCAGCGTTCCCCCCACGCCGCCTCGTCGAAACAGCGCCAGCACCCCTATCCACAGCACCAAGGTGATCACGATTCCTGGCGCCAGCATTACCACCAGGCCCGCAGCCAGGGTTTCCAGATCCAACGTTCCGCGGTGATTGATGAAATAATCGCCAACCCTAAGGGCCAGATGGCTCAAACTGTTCACAGTGGTCCAGAATTCCGGCGGAAGTGGAGAGAAGTAGTTAATGACCTCCGCAAGAGCCAGAGTCAGCGCATAGGCCAACGGAGTGAGCACCAGTGTGAGGGGAATGCCCATAACCAGGGCCGCGACAAAACATAAAGCGGCGATGCGCCAGGTGGCCCGCCGATTGCGCTTTTGTGCCTTATAAAAAATTCCGCGGTCCCGAGGCCCGCTCTGTCGCGTTACGTCCGCTGCATCCGGCGCAAAGCTCATGTGCGCGAGCTTAGCACTCCGGTTGCAAGGAGAACAAGCATGGGGGTC
>QIAW01000346.1:2397-3507 GCA_003225655.1 Acidobacteriota bacterium | reverse complement strand
GAGTTGCTGGAGTACTATGCCGGGCTCTCCGGAGTGCCTGCTTCCGGGCGAAAGCGCCGGGTGGGTGCGATGCTGGAACGGGTGAAACTTTCGGACGTGGGCAAGTTACAGCTTCGAAAGTTTTCCAAAGGCATGTTGCAGCGAGTAGGCATTGCGCAGGCCATTCTTCATGGTCCCCAGGTGGTAATTCTGGATGAACCGATGTCTGGATTAGATCCCATAGGACGGCGTGAGGTACGTGATCTTATCCAGAGCCTGAAGGACGAAGGCAAAACCATCTTTTTTTCAACCCACATTCTGGCTGATGCCGAATCGCTCTGCGACCGCGTGGCGGTAATTCATAAGGGTGAGTTGCGCGGTGTGGGCGTGGTTTCTGAGCTCGTAGCCAGGGCGGAGAATGCGAACCAAACCGAGGTCTTGTGGAACGGCGCTGCAACGGCTATTGTCGCTGTGGAAGCCGCAGGCGCGGAGTGCAAGACTCATGGCCAAACTGCACACGCGATTTTGCCGGTGGCGCGGCTGGATCGGATTCTGGAAATTATCCGCAACCACGGCGGACAGATTATTTCCGTGACGCCTCTCCGCTCCACACTGGAAGACTACTTCATCGAGCAAATTGGAGAAAAGCCGCAGTCCACCATGGAGGTCTCACGATGACACAGCGCATTGCCTACATCGCGTCTAATACTTTTCGCGAAGCCGTTCGTGACAGGGTTCTTTACAATTTAATATTGTTTGTGCTGCTGCTGGTGGGATCAGCCGTTCTGTTCGGCCAGATTTCAATGGAGATCGAGCGGATTGTCGTGATCAACCTAAGCCTGACCGCCATTTCCATTTTTGGCGTTGTGATTGCGATTTTTATCGGCATCCAACTGGTCTCCAAGGAAATTGACAAAAAGACGCTCTACACGGTTCTGGCCCGGCCCGTTCGCAGATGGGAGTTTATTGTCGGCAAGTTTTTTGGACTTGTTGAAACCTTGGCGGTGAATACGCTTTTCATGGCGTTGGGTTTTTATGCCGCTCTTTTCTATGTATCCAACGGCCTGCATAAGTCGGACCTGAACATTCTGTTGGCGATTTATTTTATTGTGCTGCAGTTTGTCATAATTA
>QIAW01000346.1:0-2335 GCA_003225655.1 Acidobacteriota bacterium | reverse complement strand
AAAAATTTTGCCGCACTTGCGCAAGGAGCCACCCACTGGCTGATAACCGGGGTGGCATATTTGCTGCCTAATTTCGGTTCTTTGAATGTCATTGGCTCGGTCGCTCACGATCAGCCCGTTTCGCTCGCGCTTTTTGTGCACAATTCGCTTTACGCAGTGCTTTACTCGTGCGCCGCCGTGTGCGGGGCCGCTCTCATTTTCGAGCGCCGGAATCTCAAATGATATCCACGAAGCACATGACGGGCCTGCTTTCGTTTCTGTTGATCGTATGCTTTGCCGGTTCGGCGCTAGTGGAGCGCAAAGTGGACAAGTTACGGCCTGCGGCCAACCTGGAGGAGGTGTTGTATATGCCTTCCTCCAAGGTGGTAAAGCGAATGAGTGTGGGATTTCATGCGCTTCTGGCCGATATTTATTGGACGCGTGCGGTCCAGTACTTCGGCTCCAAGCACCTTGAAAACTCCAGGCAATACAAATTGCTATATCCGTTACTGCAAATGGCCACCGATTTGGACCCCTATTTAACTCCCGCCTATGAATCAGGTTCCATGTTTTTGACCCAACCTCCGCCGGCAGGAGCCGGTGAACCCCTCGAAGCCGTGGCTCTACTCAAAAAGGGGATTGAGAAAAACCCTGGCGCGTGGAAGCTGTATCAGGTGCTCGGCTTTGTGTATTACATGGAACTCAAAGATTATCTCTCTGCCGGGAAAGCCTTCGAGCAAGGTTCCAAGATTCCGGGCGCACACCCGTTCTTAAAGGCGATGGCAGCAAAAACCCTGCAAAAGGGAGGCGACTATGAAGTTGCCCGAATGCTGTGGCAAGCCATTTATGAGACCTCCAATGATAGTATTATTCGCGAAGGCGCCCTCAAGCACCTGCGGGCAATGCAGGTAGACATGGAAGTTCCACAACTTGAGAAGCTTGTTCAAATCTATGCCTCCTGAGCTGGGCATTTCTAGGATTCCCAGGGACCCCCTGGGATATCCGTATGTGTTGCTGCCCAACGGACAGGTGCAAGTGAAGTTCTATCGCAAACTTCCTTTTATCACGAAAGGCTTGCCTCAGGGCCAGGAACCGAGTGATATGGATTTAAGCACTATGGACAAATAAGCTGCATCCAATTCTCCATGGGCAAAACTGAACTGAGTTTATTGCGCAAGGTCCTCTTTTTTGCCGGCTTGTTCTGCGGAACCTCCATCGTGGGCAGGGCGCAAACCTCAATTTCTGATTTTGCCGGCCATGTGGATGACCACTATAACCACATGCGTACTTTGCGTGCCCAGTTCGTGGAAGAATATCAAGGTGCCGGCGTTGCGCGCTCAGAGGGGGGAACACTCATTCTCAAGAGGCCGGGCAAAATGCGTTGGGAGTACAATTCTCCCCGCCCCAAGCTTTTCATCACCGATGGCAAGACTGCTTACTTTTATGTTCCCGGGGAGCAACAGGTGCGCAAGCAGGATGCGAAAAGACTCGACGACCTGCGCTCACCCTTGCGTTATCTGCTGGGCAAGACAAAATTGGAAAAGGAACTGGCTGGCTTATCGTTTATCCCGGCTCAGCCTGCAATGGCCGCGGGTAACAAGATCCTACAGGGCGTGCCCAAGGCCATGGGCGACCAGGTTTCAGATGTGCAGCTTGAAATCAATCCCAAGTACGAAATTGTACGCATTCTCATTGATGAGAGCGATGGCTCGAAAACAGAGTTCCGCTTCAGCAATCTAGAAGAAAATGTGCAGGCGGAGGACCATTTATTTGATTTCAGCCCGCCTCGCGGGGTTGAGGTTCTCGAGGGTAATGGTTTTGCGCCCTGAGTACCGTGCCTTCAAAACAGATGCTAAACTAGAGTGATTTTCTATGCCTGAATTTGTGATTAAGCTGGCCGATGAGCGTGGCCATGTTACAGAACAAGTGGAAAGCGCACACACTGAAGCAGAAGTGCGCGAACGGCTTTCCCAAAGAGGGTTGTACATTCAGTCCGTCCGATCACGAGGCTTGCTCGCGGGGGGCAAGGTCAATTTTTCCCAGTGGCGCCGCATCAAGCTGCAGGAATTCGTCATCTTCAATCAGCAGTTTTATACTCTCATTCACGCCGGTCTACCGATTCTAACGGGACTGAAGCTGCTGACACAGCGGCAGAGGAATCCTTATTTTCGCTCCATTCTTGAGGATGTCCGCCTGCGCGTGCAGGGTGGAGAGCCGCTCTCGGCCGCTTTTACTGCGCAGAAAGTTTTTCCTCGCATCTATACGACAACGTTGCTGGCGGGCGAAAAAAGTGGCAACCTTGAAGAGGTGCTCGCGCGTTATATCTCCTATCAACGCATGGCTTTGTCAGTCCGCA
>QIAW01000345.1:1463-4590 GCA_003225655.1 Acidobacteriota bacterium | reverse complement strand
AGTACCTACCTTGATACCGAACCTAAGTCAGCAAACCCCGTCATCCGAAAACCCGAGTTGTGGGTAATTGAAAGGGCTAAAGCCGGGGGCTCCCACCGTGCGTCGCAAGCGACGCGTCAATAGCATTGCGGCTTGCCGCGCTGTGCCACAACGAGTCTTCCGCTCCCATACGTTTTCGCCAGAGAAGTTTTTCCGCAAGCTCTAAATTCGTGTCCTGATACAAACTCATCGCGCCAATCAATTATCATGTTTCCTTCATGGTAGCCGTCGAGCTCCAGCAGGTCACAAAATTGTTCGGCCGCTTCGCCGCCTTGCGCTCGGTGACCGCGGAATTTTCCAGCGGTCGCTGCTATGCCATCTTCGGGGAGAACGGAGCGGGCAAGTCCACGCTGCTGCGGGTCATCGCCGGGCTGGCGCATCCGACTTCGGGAAAAATCATCTTCTCCGGCCCGCAAGAGACGCTTCGGCACAGAATCGGCTACGTGGCGCACGCCAGCATGCTCTACGACGAATTTTCCGCGATGGAAAACCTGCGCTACTTCGGCGCGCTCTATGGCATCAAGGACGAGCAGAAGTTCGCCGCAGCCATTCGCACCGTGGGACTTGATCCCAAGCTGGAGCGCCGCTCTGGGGACTATTCGCAGGGCATGCGGCAGCGCCTCTCGCTGGCGCGCATGCTCATGCACGATCCCGAGATCCTTCTTCTCGATGAACCCTTTTCCAACCTTGACGTAACTTCCGCGCGCGACATTTCGACGCTCATCCGCAAGTTGCGCGATGCAGGCAAGACCATTCTGGTGGTCACGCACCAGGTCGGCAACGTCGCCGGGGTCGCGGACCATTCGCTGTTATTTTCCCAGGGGCAACTGCTGCGTTGCGAAAGTGGAGTCGAGGCTGCGCGGCCGGGTACGCCGGGCACATCGTCGGGAGAAGGCGTGGCCCAATGAGCTCACTTTTCGAGGTTACGCGCGCCACCCTGGCCAAAGACCTGCGCCTTGAGTGGCGCTCCAAAGACGCCACCAACGGCATGTTGTTTTTCGCCCTGCTGGTGGTGGTGATTTTCAGTTTCACCTTCGAGCCCACGGCGGAAGAGGCGCGGCGCATCACCGGCGGGCTGATGTGGATGGCCTTCCTGTTTGCCTCAACCATGGCGCTCAACCAGAGCTGGGCGCGCGAGCTGCGCAACCAGGTGCTTGATGGCTTCCGCACGTCGCCGGCGCCGGCCAACGCGCTGTTCCTGGGAAAGACCATCGGCAATTTTATTTTCGTTTGCCTGCTGGAAGCCATCGTGGGGCCGCTCTTCGTGGTGTTCTTCAACCTGAACGCCCTGGGAGACGCGCCCCTGCTGGTGCTGGTATTTCTGCTGGGCACCTGGGCGCTGATCGTGAACGGAACTTTTTTTGCCGCCATGTCAATGCGTACCCGCAGCCGCGAGCTGATGCTGCCACTGCTGCTGTTTCCCATTTCGGTGCCGGCCCTGCTGGCCATGGTGGGCGCCATCACTGCCATCTTTACCGGGGAATCTTCTCCCGATCTTTCGCTCAAGTTTCTGGCGGTTTACGATATAGTTTTCACCACGGTTTCGCTCTTGCTGTTTGAAACCGTGTTGCACGCGGAGTAGTTGCATTTTGGCATGAGCAAAGATTAGAATCCGCATCTCCTTGGGTTTGCGCGGTAGATACGGAACGGCTGAAGCGGCTGCGCCAAACGTTTCGAGTGATGAATCGTGGGTTCAAAGGGCTAAGAGTCTGGGTGAGAATTCGAAGGTATAGCGTCGTCCCTTACGGGACTACGATCGTTTCCTACGATACCCAGCGCTGGAAGCGCTGGACTATAACACGTCACCCTTCGGGGTTGTTCTCCCTTCAGGCACCCACAAAATTGAGTTCCCACATAGACTCTAAAGCCGTCACATTTTGAACGACTTACGGCGCGAGAAACTTGTGCTTCACACACGAAACGTTTTCCGGCTTTGAAATTGTGCTCTTCAGAATATTTATGAAACCATCTCTAAAACATTTATGAAACCATCTCTCATTCTTTTTTCTCTTCTTACCCTGGGATTGCTCATCTGGGGATTCCATCAGGCCATGTTCGATGCGCCCACGGAAGCGACCATGGGTGAGATCCAGCGCATTTTTTACTACCATGCCCCTTCGGGGTTCACCGCCTTTGCCTGCTTCTTCGTAAACCTGGTGGCCTCGCTGGCTTACCTGAAGACGCGCAATATGCGGCTCGACGCCCTGGCGCTGGCCTCGGCCCAGGTGGGGGTGATGTTCTGCACCATCGTGCTCATCACCGGGCCGCTGTGGGCGCGTCCGGTGTGGGGCATCTGGTGGACGTGGGACGCTCGCCTCACCAGCACCCTGGTGCTGTGGCTGATTTACGTGAGCTACCTGCTGCTGCGGCGCTTTTCCCACGCCGGCACTGTGCCGGTGCTGGCGGCGGTGCTGGCCGTGTTCGGATCGGTGGATTCAGCGTTTGTGTATATGTCCATCCGCTGGTTCCGCACCCAGCATCCGCAGCCGGTATTGGGTGGAAGCGAGGATAGCGGACTGGCTCCCCCGATGCTGCATGCCTTCTTCATTAACCTGATCGCTTTCACGGCGCTCGGCGCCCTGCTCGTCTGGATGCGCTACCTGCTGGAGCGCAAACAGCAGCGCCTGGAAGAGCTGCACACACTGGCGGCCGTGGGAGGTGCGCGATGATGTTGCGCCATCTTTATCTTGCTTATGTGGTGACCTGGGTCATCCTTGGTGGATATCTTGCATTTCTCGGCGTTAAGGGCGCGCGCCTCATGCGCGAGCTGCGCAAGCTGGAGGAAGAAGGGAAGAAGTAGGATTTTCGATTTACGAATTACGATTTGTGATTTTCGATTTGAGTCTGTTTTCCCGGCTCTGTAAAAATCCCTGTTTCGGAAATCGTAAATCAGAAATCGTAATTCGTAAATCTGTACAATGGTTCTGTGGCTTCCTTTGCTGAACACGGAATGCCCGCTCCCACCAGGGACTATCCGCCTGGCCCCAAGCCCCACTTTTTGATTGGCAATTTTCCGTTAGCCAATCGCGACCCGCTGCGCGTTTTCACCGGCTGGGCCCGCGAGTTCGGCGATCTCTTTCACTATCGT
>QIAW01000345.1:0-1348 GCA_003225655.1 Acidobacteriota bacterium | reverse complement strand
GCCAGCCGGCCTTCCACCGCGAGCGCATCGCCTCCTATACCCAGACGATCACCGGTTACGCACAAGGCATGTTGGCGGAATGGAAAGACGGCGAGGTTCGCGACGTTCACCAGGAGATGATGCACCTGACGGTGAAAATTGTGGCCAAGGTGCTGTTCAATGTAGACGTGGCCCAGGAGTGCGAAAAAATATCTTCATCTCTCGATGTGCTGATGCAGCAGACCTCCGGCGGACGCATGATGCTCCCACCCTTTCTTCGTTTTCTGGTGATGCCGATCTTCTCGAGTCTGCGCCGGGCGGTGCGCCAACTCGATGAAACTGTTTACGGCATCATCGCCCAGCGCCGCCGCGGAGGCGACGCCGGCGATCTGCTCTCCATGCTGCTCGCCGCCCGCGACGAAGATGGCAGCTCGATGAACGACCAGCAGTTGCGCGACGAGGCCATGGCATTTCTTCTGGCAGGGCACGAGACCACCGCCCTCGCCCTCTCGTGGACATGGTATTTGCTGAGCCAGAACCCGGAGGCCGAAAACAAACTGCACGAGGAGCTGGCAAAAGTTCTCGAGGGGCGCGCCCCCCAGACGTCAGATCTTCCCCGGCTTACGTATACAGAGAGTGTGGTGAAGGAATCCATGCGGCTTTATCCGCCAGCGTGGGCCATGGGGCGAAGCGCCATCAAGCCATGCGAGGTCGGCGGATACACGGTGCAGCCCGGCGCCAGCGTGGTGATGAGCCAGTGGATCATGCATCGCGATCCCCGCTACTTTCCCAACCCGGAGCAGTTTGACCCGGCGCGCTGGTCTACGGAGAGCGTCCAAAAGCTGCCCAGGTTCGTCTACTTTCCCTTCGGAGGCGGCCCGCGCGTCTGCATTGGCGCTTCGTTCGCCATGATGGAAGCAACCCTGCTCCTGGCGGCGATCGCACAAAAGTTTCAGTTGCGCCTGGCGCCCGGGCATCCAGTTATTCCGCTGCCCAGCTTCACGCTGCGGCCCAAGCATGGAATCAGGATGACGTTGGAAGAAAGAAGGAAGTAAGAAGTAAGATTTACGAATTACGATTTCAGATTTTCGACTTTCCTTGGATATAGGTTCTCATTCAAACTTCAGGAAAATCGTAAATCGTACTTCGTAAATCGAAAATCACACTTCTTACTTCGGTGCCGGTTGCTGTGGTGGCTGTTGTGGGGGCTGCTTCTGCTCTCCTGGAGGCAGCTCCTGGCCTTCGTAGATGATCTTGCTCTTGGAGCCGAATCGCTTGTAGTTCGTGTACTTGATGATTTGACGGATGCGCACATCGCCGCTCCGGAAGTGCAGCGAGTCATCCGTATAGGTGTAGGTTGGGAACCAGT
>QIAW01000344.1 GCA_003225655.1 Acidobacteriota bacterium | reverse complement strand
CATCTTCTTCGAGGATGCCCGCCCGCAGCCATTTGCGCACGAGCCGGATTAACGCTCCATCATTGATTCTCTGCTCTAACATCCGCACCAGCCAATCGTGTTGGATGTGGTCGAAGAACCCTTTGATGTCGGCTTCATAGACGAACTGATACTGCCCGCGATACAGCGTGTCGGTCAGTTCGCCCACCGCCTGGTGCGGCGAGCGTCCCGGCCTGTAACCATAACTGCACGGCAGAAAATCCGCCTCGAATATCGCCGAGAGGATTTGCGCTGCTCCATACTGCACCAGTTTATCCTCCAGCGCGGGAATGCCCAACGGCCTCAGTTTCCCGTTGCCCTTGGGAATGTATTTGCGACGCACCAGTTGCGCACGATAACTCTTGTTCATCAGCCGCTGCACCAGTGAACGGAGATTGTCCTCAAGGTTCTTTTCATATTCCTCGAAGGTCACTCCGTCCACTCCGGGAGCCGCACCTTTCCGCAGTTGGAAAAAGCACTCCTTGAGATTGGCGTGGTTGAGCAGCCGATAAAGGTCGGCGAACCGATGCGTTTTGTTCTGAACTGCTTTGTTGGCTATGGCCCGCAGGGAGGTTGACCAGCTTTTAACCGCCGTTCTCGCGGAGCGGGTTTCCTGTGCGGGCTGCGTGATGATGTCGGCTCCTTGGCCAGTAATGTCCTGACTACTATGAACCGATCTGACTCCCGGAAAAGTGTCGGAGCTTTCTTCTTGTCGTTGATCGCTCCTTCCCGATTGGCTCCCGTAGTTGGCGCGTCGGGACTTTTCCGGGTCTCCCAAGTTGCCGTCAACTCTTTCTTCGCGTGCCATGCGCTTCGACCCCGGCAGGTCTTCGGCAGCCTCACCCTTGGCGGCTGCCTCGGTGTTGGGTTCCGCAGATGCGACAACGTCCCCACCTGCATGTACTGTTTCGAGGCTGGATTGCTTTAGCGAAGTGCGACTTCCACTTACGGCCTGCGAAGTTCCCTGTGTATGCTTCTCGACGCTTGTTCGACACGGATCGCTTGCCGCCGCTGGGTCAATGGCCCACCTCACAGAGAACTCTCAACGATTTGTCTGTCTCCGGCACGGTGCATTTTTTCCGCGTGAGAGCTGAGCTTGCCGGGCGTTGAGCTGCGGCGGGCGCATCTCAGTTTCTTGCACGATAAGGTAAGATGGGGTGGTGAAGACAACTTGCCTTGAGTCCATTGTCGTGAGTTCTCGGTCTGCAAATACATCCGAACCATTAGCTGTACTGGCGGCGCGTGCGGCATGTGCGCTGGAACAGTCTATTAACCGATGCGTGTTGGCCAGCGATGAAAATCTCGGCCATCTCGAAACCCAAGCCGCACAAGATGTCCAGCCACTGCTCCGCGAGGCCGTGCAGCGCGGGGCACAAGCCAAGGCCGATGCCAGCCCGCCGGTCTGCCCGGTGTGCGGACACAAGCTCAGTCGGCTCTCGAGCGGTCATGCGCGTACCTTCGAGACGCGCTTTGGTTCGATTACAATCCAGCGCACGCGCGGCTATTGTAAGCGCTGCGGCAAATGGCGCGTGCCTGCTGACGCCGCTCTGGGGCTGGAAGAAACCGCGGGGTACTCGCCGGCGGTGCAGGAAATGGCGGCGCTTTTGGCCAGCAAGATGCCGGTGGAGGAGGCCAGCGTGGTGCTGGAACATTTGACGGGCATCAAAGTGCCTCGCGCTACGCTGGATCGCGAAGCCCGTCGGCAGGGACAACGGGCTCAACGCCTGCGCACCCAACTTGATGAACAAACTCGGCGAGGTGCCAGCGATAAGAAACCACTGGAACTGACGTTGGAGCCTTACCAGATGATTATTCAACTGGACGCCTGGAATATCCGGGAGCGCGATAACTGGGGTAAAAGCGCTGCTTTGCGTCGCGCTGGCAAAGAGCCTGAACGTTGGCATTGGGTTTACACCGGCACCTGCTTTCGGCTCGATCAGCGCAGCCAGACGGCGGGAGGACGGCCGGTTATCAGTCGGAGGGGCTTCGTGGCGACGCGCCAAGGCCTGGATGGCTTGCGCGAGCAAATGCACGCCGAAGCGCTGCGGCGGGGCTTGGGCCAGGCCGCCAGCGCGTTGGTCATTGGTGATGGCGCGGTGTGGATCTGGCGTCTGGCTGATGATCGTTTCCCGCAGGCGCGCCAGCGGCTGGACTTCTATCATGCGGTGCAACACCTGGTGGCGGTGGGTCGAGCACTTTTCGGCCAAGACAAAGAAAAACTCCAAGCCTGGCTCAAACCCTTGATCAAACAACTGAAGAACGAATCGTCGGTGAAAGTGATCCGGCAACTGGAAGAAGCCCTGGCCGGATTAGCCGCCGGACCGAGCGCTGAGTCAGTGACTAAAGAAGTAAATTATTTCCATGAACATCACTCGCGCATGGACTACCGGGCCGGGCGACGAGCTGGCGAGCCAATTGGCAGCGGTCCAGTGGAGGCCACCTGCCGTCAGACCCAATGTCGCTTCAAGCGACCTGGCCAGTTCTGGAGTTCGCAAGGCGACGAAGCGTTGCTGTGTCTGGAAATGCTCTGGCGTAACGGACGCTGGCACCTGCTCTTTCCTCACACCTCAGCGCTCAACCCTGCAAGAAACTGAGATGCGCCCAAGAACCAGAACACCACTGGTTCCGGCTTGGCTTGGAACGACTCTTGCCTCATGTTATGAGCCGTGTCTAAACCGATCACCGCCGCTTTCCAGATAGCAACGCTGTTGATCTCTGCGCTTCACGCGCTCGCCAGACCAAGTAACGACGATTTCGAAGCTAGAACGACTTTGGTCGGCAGCAGTTTGCGAATCTCGGCT
>QIAW01000353.1 GCA_003225655.1 Acidobacteriota bacterium | reverse complement strand
GAGCGACAGCGTCGTTCAATCCAACCTCGGTGACGGGTTCCGGTTCTGCGACGCTGAACGTTTCCACCTCGAGCACGACCCCCGCCGCGACCTCCACGCTTACTATTACCGGCGCCAGCGGCAGCCTGTCGCACTCGTCGGCGGTGAGCCTGGTGGTGAATGCTGCAGGCGGTGGCGCCACCACCAACATGATGGTGACCTGGTATGGCGTTCCCGATAATTCTCCTCCGGGTAAGGCCATCCAGTTCCCCACCATCCACTCCGAGGCCGGTGGCACGGGTACCTTCGCCGATCCCATCACCTTCGCTACCGATACCAGGCTGTTCGCGCCGGGCAGCATTGTCTACCTCCCTATGGTGAAGAAGTATTTCATCATGGAAGACCTGTGCACGAATTCCGGTCCGGGCGATCAGGGGCCGGGATGCGTCAACGACTTCAATAACGGGATCAAGCACATTGATATGTGGGCGGGAGGTGACACCACCCAAAGTGTGATTACCTGCGAGGACAATTTGACCAGGACTTTGATCCTTCAACCAAGACCTGTTTCACGCCTTTCTTGTGATGACTGGCTGACTTGCGCCGCGGGGTTGAGCGAACCTCCTGACCCCGCGGCGCGTTTTTCTTGCCTGGAGCTACCCCCGGCGTCAGCTCCGTTGCACGACGAATTCTTCATAACTTCTCCGCTTGACAGCAAAAATGCGTCGGGTGTACTATGACGGCCCGTTGATGGAAACGTTTTCATCCAGTTCTGAAACGTTTCAATACACAAAACGCAAACCTTCTTGCCTGCGCCACTGCACCGTCGCACATGGGGTGACCAATGGAATTTCCCGCACACAAACCGATTTATCACCTTGCTGAAAGCGTTGAGGTTGATACTCTGCGCGCCTGCCTGAGGCAGGGCGACAACGAACACTATCTGCGCCAACAGGCTTTTGACGTGCTTGTCTATCTTGTCGAGCAACGGCAAAAACTCGTCTCCAAGGATGAGCTGAATCAGAAGATCTGGAAGGATACAGCCGTCACAGATGCCGCCCTCTCGCAGTGTATTTTTGAAGTCCGCAAAGCGTTGGGCGACGACTCCCGCCAGCCGCGTTTCATTAAGACCGTTCCCAAACTCGGATATCGTTTTATTGGCAGCGTGGAAGAATGTTGGAACCCCGTTTCCATGGTGGTTGCCAAAGAAGCATTCGCCGCGGCCCCGATGGAAGCCGAAGCCCAGGCCCAAGCTCAAGTCGAAGCTGTGGCCAAAGCCGCCGCCGAATGCAGCACTGAACTGGTGCGCGCGGCCAATAGGCTATCGGTCGGGAACAAGACCGGGTCTGTATGGATCATGCTCCGGCGGCCGCTCACCGCAAAACCTGCGCTCCTCGCCAGCCTGCTGGCAGCGATTGTGTTGCTATGCGGAGCATCCTGGGTGTTGTACCGGCCCGCGACCACGCAAGCGGCCACCGCGACGCACAAGCTGTGGAACACCTCATTTGCTCCGCAGACCGGGACCTTCACCGCCCTTTTCGATGCCGTGCCACCCGATTCTCCCATCAACAGCACCGTTGGATTGTCGAATGGTGCGGCAACCTGCAATAAGCAGATGGCAGCCATCGCCCGCTTCAATCCCATGGGCAACATTGACGCGCGCAATGGCGGGCTCTACGCAGCGGCCTCCACCATTCCTTACGCCGCCGGAGTGACCTATCACTTCCGCATGGTCGTGAATGTGCGGGCGCATACATATTCACTCTACGTGACCCCGGAGGGAGGAGCAGAGCAGACCGTGGGCGCAGGCTTTGCTTTTCGCAGCGGTCAGAATAATATTCCCAATTTGAACTCGCTGGGAATCTGGGGCGCGAACGCCACATCAATCAGCAAGTTCTCCATTGCGCAAGGCACGTAGACGCTCTCGCAGGCGTGGGTCACCATTACGAAAAACTGGCAACTGGCAACTGAGAGCCGGCAACTGTTTTTCTACAGCTTCTTCAGCAGTAGCAACCAGCGTTGCCAGCCTTCATCGTGGGCCTTTTTGTTGGCTTCGACCGTATTGCTCGGGTCTTCACCGGCGCGCATGAAGCCGTGTTTTGCGCCCTCATAGGTCACCGGATCATATTTCTTGCCCGCCTTCTTCATGGCTGCCTGCGTATCGGGCAGGGTGGCGCCGATGCGGGCATCGTCGCCTGCGTAAAAACCGTAGACTGGGGCCTTGATGCTGGCGAACTCTTTGGGAGGCGGTCCGTAGAACACGAACGCGGCGTTCAGGTCAGGACGATTCGTGGCAAAGCGGAATGACTGGCCGCCGCCCCAGCAGAAGCCGGCGACCGCGAGCTTGCCATTGGCTGAGGGAAGCTTCTTCACATAATCGGCAACGGCATTCAGGTCGGCAGTGAGGATATCGGCATCGAGTCCCGAGATTGCCTTCATAGCGTCCTGAGTGCTGGCAAAACCTTCGCTGCCCTTGCCCTCCGGACCAAAGCCCGAGAGCAGGTCAGGCGCGATCGCGATATATCCTTGGGCCGCGAGCTTGTCAGCCACGCTGCGCACCCAATCGGTGAGGCCAAAGATCTCGTGGATCACCAGCACCGCGGGCGCTTTCTTCTTGCTTTCCGGATAAACAATGAAAGCATGGACCACGCGGTTGTCGTGCTTGATGTCAACCCACTCCTGGTGGCGGGGTGATTTTTCCAACGTCGCCTTGGCCCAGTCCTGAGCTGAAGCCGAAAGGCAGGAAGCAAACAGAGCGAGTACAACGGGAAGTATGCGTTTCATGGCCATAGAGTTTACTACCGTCGTGACCGTTGTGTTCTTCGTAGTTGAGCTTGTTGCTTTTCTCTGTGTCTCTGTGCCTCCGTGGTGAGAGCATTTGAAGAGCTCTGCCGAGTGATATCACTTTGTGAATTCCCCAGTAATTCTAGGTCATCATTATCCGGACATTCCAGAATGCCCGGACGCTCGCTCCCTGTCTTTGAAATCTTGATTTCCGCACGGGATGGAATACCGTACAGGCAGAATCTTTAACCGCCCCCGCAATCACGCGAAGGCTTTCAGCCGCGAAGCCCGCATGGTTCTCATCGCCGAAACGCCCCTGCAAACTGTGCCAGCTAGGGTCCTATAAGTCTCTGGCCTTCAATGGTTTACCCATGATCTGCCTAGCATGCAAGGGGGGAGGGGTGGTACCGCCTGCGCCAATACGCGTTCCGGGCGGATCAGAACAAAAGCGTGGACGTGATGATCGAAGTCAAGGCCGCGAGTTAAGAGCTAAACGGTTCAAATCAAAAGCCCGGCAGTTACGCCGGGCTCCTGAGTTTTATTCGAATTACTTACTGAATCAACGCGCCATTCTCGTCTTTCTCTTCCGGCGGGATGACGACGGCGGCGGCGACTTTATCTCCGCCATCCATCTGCAGCAGGCGCACGCCCTGGGTTGATCTGCCGGCTTCGCGGATGCCGCTGGTATCCATGCGGATGATCTTGCCAAACTGGCTGATGACCATGGCTTCCGATTCTTCGTTCACCAGCAGGATGGCGCTCACCTTGCCATTGCGGGCGGTGGTCTTGACGTTGATCACGCCTTTGCCGCCGCGCGACTGCAGGCGATACTCGTCAATATCGGTGCGCTTGCCGTAGCCCATTTCGGTTACGGAAAGAATCATGCGCGCCGTGGGTTCTTCTTCCTCGGCGGCCTTCTTCTTCGCTGTCGCTGTCTTAGCCGGAGGCTCTTTGGGAGTGACGGCCATGCCCACGATGTAGTCTTTCTTGTCGAGGTCCATGCCGCGGACGCCATAAGCAGGGCGCCCCATGGGCCGCACATCGTCCTCGGCAAAACGAATGGCCATTCCCTCGTGCGAGGCCAAAAAGACCACCTGCTTGCCGTCGGTGATGTGAGCGGCAACCAGTTCGTCGTCTTTTTCGATGCCGATGGCGATAATGCCGCGCGACATGACGTTGCTGAAATCACCCAACGGCGTCTTTTTTACCGTGCCGTTGCGGGTGGCAAAGATGACGAATTTGCCCTCCTCTTCGAGGTTCCGTACCGGCATCAGTGCGCGCACGCTTTCACCGGGCTGCAAGGCCACCAGATTGGCGATGGCTTTGCCTTTGCCGGCGGGACCAACATCGGGAACCTCATACACCTTCAGCCAGAAGACGCGCCCGGTATTGGTGAACACCAGAATGTAGGCGTGGGTTGAGGCGATGAACAGATACTCGACAAAATCTTCGTCGCGCGTACTCATACCTTTGCGTCCCGTGCCGCCGCGCCGCTGCTGGCGGTAGGTTGAGACTGGAGTACGCTTCAGGTATCCGGAGTGCGAAATCGTGACCGCGACCTGCTCGTCGGCGATCAGGTCTTCGAGCGTGATCTCGGCGGCTTCATCCTGAATGATGGTGCGGCGCACGTCGCCGTATTCTTTCTTGATCTCTTCCAGCTCTTTCACGATCAAGCCGCGCAATTTCTTCTCCGAGGCCAGGATTGATTCGTACTCGGCGATCTGCTCGCGGATGGCTTTCAGCTCGGCGATGATCTCTTCTTTGGCGAGCTGGGTGAGGCGGTGCAGTTGCAGTTCCAGAATGGCATCTGCCTGGCGCGTACTCAGCTTGAAGCGCTCCATCAGGCCTTCGCGCGCTTCTACGCGTGAGGCGGAGGCGCGGATCAGCTTGATCACCGCATCCAGGTTGTCGAGCGCGATCTTGTAACCTTCCAACACGTGCTCGCGTTCGCGCGCCCGCGCCAGCAGGTAGGCGGTGCGGCGGCGCACCACGTCTACGCGGTGATCGATGAAGTGCTGGATGGCTTCGATCAACCCCAGCTCGCGTGGTTGCCCGTTGACCACAGCCAGGAAGATCATGCTGAAGCTCTCTTGCATCTGGGTGTGCTTGTAGAGCTGGTTCAAGATGATCTGCGGCTCGGCACTGCGTCTCAGCTCCACCACCACTCGCATGCCGTCGCGGTCCGATTCATCGCGCACGTCAGAGATGTCGTCGATCACCTTGTCGTTCACCAACTGGGCAATACGTTCCACCATGCGCGCCTTGTTCACCTGATAGGGAATCTCGGTGATGATGATGGCCCTGCGGTCTTTGGTCAGGTTCTCGATGGAAGCCTTGGCGCGCATCATAAAGCGTCCTCGCCCGGTCTTGTAGGCGTTGGCGATTCCGCTGTGCCCGTAGATAAAAGGGATTGTTCACCAGGGTAATGGTGGCATCCAGGATTTCCGTCAAGTTATGCGGCGGGATGTTGGTCGCCATGCCCACGGCGATGCCGTTGGAGCCGTTCACCAGCAGGTTGGGAATTCTTGTCGGCAGGACCACGGGCTCCTTAGTGGTCTCATCGAAGTTGGCGACAAAATCCACGGTATCCTGGTCGATATCTGCCAGCATCTCGTGGGCAATCTTCATCAGCCGGGCTTCGGTGTAACG
This sequence comes from Acidobacteriota bacterium, assembly GCA_003225655.1. Lineage (GTDB taxonomy): Bacteria > Acidobacteriota > Terriglobia > Terriglobales > Acidobacteriaceae > QIAW01. The sequence continues at coordinate 2,528 of QIAW01000353.1, read as the reverse complement.
ATAGGCCGCGGGCGGGTCGCCATCGACGGAGCCGAAATTTCCCTGTCCATCCACCAGCGGATAGCGCATGCTCCATGGCTGTGCCAGCCGCACCAGAGCGTCGTACACCGCGCTGTCGCCATGAGGGTGATATTTTTTCAGGCACTCGCCCACAACGCCGGCGCACTTGGAAAAACGCCGGTTGTAGTGCAGCCCTTCGCGAAACATCGCATACAAAATGCGGCGGTGCACCGGTTTGAGCCCGTCATACACGTTGGGCAGCGCGCGCCCGATAATGACCGACATGGAATAGTCGAGATACGAGCGCCGCATCTCCTCTTCAATGTTGATGGGTACGAGGTTTGCCGCGCCCGGCGAACCGGGAGGTAATCCGCCGTCACCGGGTGGTTGGAGTGGAAGTTGAGGGTTGTTGTCGTCAGCCATAACTTAAGTTCTCGGTTCTCAGTTGTCGGTTCTCAGTGAATCAAATCTGGCTTCGAATACTGTCGACAAAGCTGTAAAAATCTCAAATCGCATGCTCACCCGCCCACTTCTTCAAGCACACCAAGAGAGCAGATTCCGGCCAGAATCTTGAATGGCAGAATCGCGCTAAATGCTTGTAAATACAGGATGTTAATCGCAGCGAGAGCAAAAGATATTATACCACTAAGCAAGGCTTTAGCAGCGCTGCAGGAGCCGCTCTTGCCGGCTTATCTCCGATAAGCTGAAGTCCATTTACTGGTGTTTTACCTGATAGTCTGCGAACGTGAGTTCCATCTGGTTGGGACTGCCGTCATATACGCTATCCAAGCTCACTGTGTGCAGCAGTTGCAGACCCTCCACTTCCTGGTAGTCAATCTGGGCTTTAAGCTGTACCGTGCCCGAGCCCGACGTGGCTGCGTAGTCGCCGTTATAACCGGAGAGAACAAAACCCTGCGGGCCTTTTTTCAGTATTGGCTTGAGCGAACTGCTAAAGGCACTGGTTGAGACCTTGATCTCGGTGATTGCCAAGTCCCTGGTCATGGAAGTCACAATATCAGCATTGCCTTCCTTGTATGAAAGACGATACTCGCCGCCGATCTCCTCGATCTTGTATTCGCTCTCGACCTCGGGGAAGGGAGAAGTCAACATGAAGATCGACCAACTCGCGAAAAAGCCGGAGACCGCCTGCTCCATGCCGCCGTAGATCTGGTTGAAACCTGCCGCCATTTGCTCATTCGCGGGAGCAACATCGGTGTGATGCGTCACCTTCACATTTCCATCAGCGCCGAGGTCCATTGCGAAGTGAAGGCCATTCAGTAATTTCAGGCTGGCTTGTGCGCTCGACGGATCAGATTTGATCTGGTCCTTGAGCGTGATCTCCCAGTTGGGCGTTATGCTGGCTTCAAACTTCACCAAGCCCAGCTTTCGCAGGCTGTAGTAAGCGTCGCGGGCCCGCTTGATGATCGCTTTCTTGTCTTTATCTGCCTGGGCGGTATCGGTTTTCTGGGCACCATAGCTGGAGGGCAATGAGAAGGCGTATAAGGTAAAACAAAGACACACTGGCAGCCATAGCTTGAGCCATGCAGGTTTTTTCATCTCCGCCTCCGGCAGACATGTCGGCCTTACTCTGTTTCGAGAGAAAGCCGGCACAAAAATGCACTAACTGTTGAGATCAGATTTGAGGATAGTATCTCATCGCCGGCTATGAAGATAGCCCTAATTTCCTTGCTGCTTGGGCAGGCGGAAATCGTAGCCGCGCTCTTCATTGACCTTGGCGGTCTTATCCAGGTCGAGATCGGCCAGCAGGATCTTGTGCGTCTTGTAGTTGCCGGCGAGGTTGTACAAGGTATCGCCTACGATGGCGTAGTTGCCGATTTCAAGCTGGTGCCCATCGCGAAAGACCAGAATGGTGGTCGGTTCAGGCTCGGTGGCTGAGACATCTTGTTTGTTGCTCTTGTTGTTGGACGCCTGGTCCGGGGCAGAACTCTCGCTGGAAGGCTGATTGTTCGCTGGAGGCGGCGTGTAGCTGGGCTGGATTGGAGGAACTTTGTATCCCGGACGGTTTTCAAAGATAGTGGGTGCAGGCGTCTCTACAACCTCCACCACGGGCTCGGGCTGCGGTTGCTGCTGCGTATCGTCGCCGTAGGTAACCGGATAGGAATAGAACGGGTAATATACTGGGACGGGCACGGGAACCGGAATGAAGTGATTGTGATGATGGAACATCGGCTGAGGCTGAGGCGAACTCGTGATGAAGATCGGCCGATTGAATCGCGGATCCACCGTCGGCGAGGTCACGCTCGCTGGAATCCCTGGTGTCGGATTCTGTGGAGTGCTTGAGGTAACTGAAGCAGGGATGCCGTGAAATATCACGCCGCCCTGTGCATTGGCTAATGAAACTGCTATCGCCAGGATCGCCAGTCCGGCGAAAAAGCTGGTCCGCCGCATAGAAGCCTCCGTGAACGTCATACTCTGAATAGGGGCCCATCACCTGTCATTTTAGATGTCTTCGGCGGCAAAAGGGTACATAACTCCGTAAATATTTGTAAGTGGCCACTTACTTTCTG
>QIAW01000352.1:5429-6073 GCA_003225655.1 Acidobacteriota bacterium | reverse complement strand
AGTAATATTCTCTTAATCGGTCCTACAGGCTGCGGAAAAACCTTATTGGCGCAGACGCTGGCCAAGATATTGGATGTGCCTTTCTGCATTGCAGATGCCACGGCCCTGACAGAAGCCGGCTATGTTGGCGAGGACGTTGAAAACATCCTGCTGCGCTTGATCCAGACGGCGGACTTCGACGTAGCGCGTGCCGAGCGAGGTATTGTCTACATCGATGAAATCGACAAGATTGCCCGCAAGTCGGATAACCCGTCCATCACCCGCGATGTCTCCGGTGAAGGCGTGCAACAGGCGCTGCTGAAGATACTGGAAGGCACCATCGCCAACGTCCCCCCGCAGGGTGGCCGGAAACATCCTCACCAAGAGTTCACTCCGGTCGATACCACAAATATTCTCTTCATCTGCGGAGGGGCTTTTGTAGGACTTGAAAAAATTATCGGACGGCGTGTCGGGAAAAAAGCCATGGGCTTCCGCACCAGCGGCGAAAAAGACAAAGACGCGGCCGACTTCATTCCTGAATCCAAGCGCGACACCGAGCTGCTCACGAAAAGCCAGCCCCAGGACCTGATTAAATTTGGACTGATACCTGAGTTCGTCGGGCGTCTGCCCGTGGTCGGGGTGCTGAACGATCTGGATGAAGCTAC
>QIAW01000352.1:0-5290 GCA_003225655.1 Acidobacteriota bacterium | reverse complement strand
ACGCCATTGCCCGCGAGGCCCTGGCGCGCAAAGTGGGCGCGCGCGGCCTGCGCATGATTTTGGAAGAGCTGATGCTCGACCTGATGTACCATCTGCCTAGCCAGAAGCGGATCAAAGATTTTGAAGTAACCAGCGAAATGGTCGAGAAACGTGACGTTTCTATTGCTATGATGGAGAAGGCAGGTTAAACCTTAAGTGAGCTCCCTCCGGGAAAAACTCGAAGTTCGCAAGTTACCCATGATGCCTATCCGCGATGTGGTCATCTTCCCTTTTATGATGACCCCCTTCGTAGTGGGCCGCGAATCCAGCGTACAGGCGTTGGAGGCAGCACTTGCCTCTGACAAGAAGATCTTTCTGGCTACGCAGCATGACGCCAGCGTGGATGAGCCCAAACCCAGTGAAATCTACCAGGTCGGCACCATTGTCAATATCGTGCAGAGCCTGAAGTTGCAAGACGGCAACATCAAAGTCCTGGTCGAGGGCCTGGAGCGCGGCAAAGTCGAGGAGATTAAGGAATCCGACGGATACCTGCTGGCTTCGGTGCAAACCGCCAGCTATCCTCCGCTGCACTCGCCCGCTATTGAGGGCGGTATCCAGCGCGCCACCTCGCTCTTCGAGCAGTACGTCAAGCTTTGCCAGTCTTTGAACTACGAGACCATGATCGCGGCCGTGAAGATGGATGATCCTGCCCGGCTGACCGATACGATCTCCGCCAATCTGCAGCTTTCGATTGAAGAAAAGCAGGAGCTGTTGGAAATCTTCGATCCCACCGAGCGCCTCAACCGCATCTGCGATGTGCTGGATATCGAGATCGAAAAACTTAATATGGACCGCACCATCCAGTCGCGCGTGAAGCGGCAGATGGAGAAGGCGCAAAAAGAGTATTACCTCAACGAAAAAATCAAGGCCATACAGAAAGAGCTGGGACGCGGCGAAAAGAGCGAGTTCGACGAGCTGAAAAAGAAAGTCGATACCGCCGGCATGCCCAAAGAGGTGCACGAGAAGGCGCTGCAGGAACTCAAAAAGCTTGAAGCCATGCCGCCCATGTCAGCCGAGTCCACCGTCTCGCGCAACTATCTTGATTGGTTGCTGGCCGTGCCCTGGCGCAAGCGCTCCAAAGAAATCCGCAACATCAAGCGCGCCGAAGAGATTCTGAACACCGACCACTACGGCCTGGAAAAAATCAAAGACCGCATCCTCGAGTTTCTTGCCGTGCGGCAGTTGGTGAAGAACCCCAAAGGTTCGATCCTCTGCTTTGTCGGACCTCCGGGCGTGGGCAAGACCTCGCTGGGCATGTCGATCGCAAATTTGTGCGCATGTCCCTGGGCGGCGTGCGCGATGAAGCCGAAATTCGCGGCCACCGCCGCACCTACATTGGCGCCCTGCCGGGCCAGCTCATTCAGATGATGAAGAAGGCAGGAACTAAGAACCCTGTCATCATGCTGGATGAAATTGACAAGATGTCCACCGACTTCCGCGGCGACCCGTCATCGGCCCTGCTGGAAGTCCTTGATCCGGAGCAGAACCACAGCTTCATGGATCATTACCTCGACGTGGAATACGACCTTTCGCAGGTCTTCTTTATCGCTACCGCCAACGTGCTGCATACCATCCCGGCTGCGCTGCAGGACCGCATGGAAGTTCTGCGGCTGCACGGTTACACCGAACCGGAAAAGCTGGAGATCGCCAAGCAGTATCTGGTCCGCAAGCAGCGCGAGGCCACAGGCTTGACGGAAAAGAACGTCAGCTTTACCGACGATGCCATCACCGGCGAGAACGTCGGCGAGTTGCTGGGCGTCATCAAGTTCCGCGACACGCTGGCGCACGAGAAGAACGAGATTGGCCTGGTGACCGGCCTGGCTTGGACTGAAGTCGGCGGCTCTATCCTGAGCACAGAAGTGACCATCGTGGATGGTAAAGGCAAGCTGACCACCACCGGCAAACTCGGAGACGTGATGCAGGAATCAGCCCAGGCAGCAATGTCGTATGTGCGCTCACGGGCCCACCGCCTGGGACTCCCTCGCGACTTCTATCGCAACGTTGATATTCACCTGCACGTGCCCGAAGGCGCCATCCCCAAAGATGGCCCCTCAGCCGGCATTACCATAGCCACGGCCATGGCCAGCGCGCTCAGCAAGATTCCGGTTCGCCGCGACGTGGCCATGACCGGTGAAATCACCCTGCGTGGCAAGGTGCTTCCCATCGGGGGATTGAAAGAAAAACTTCTTGCCGCTCATCGTGCCGGCATCTTCGAAGTGATTTTGCCTCGCGACAACGAGAAAGATCTTCCCGATGTGCCGCAAAGTCTGTTGGGCCAGCTCAAATTGCACTTTGCCGACACCATGGATGAGGTTCTCCCCATTGCGCTCGAGCGTCCGTTGCCTGAGATTGAAGAGGCCATTGCCGTCAACCAGCCGCTGCCCAATGTTCCCCAGCCAAGCGAGGGCCCAACCACGCATCAGTAGAGTCAGAGACAAAAATGCCAAATTCAATTCAACGTCCAGAGCTCAATCACTTCAAATCTAAAACATTGTAAGCTAGTCCTTTTTAAGCCTTGCTGTATCTCACTTCTGCTATGCTCCCAGCGCCGGGAGGCGCGAAAAGAGGTTAGCCCACCGCGAAGTGGGTAAGCTGCAAAAAGAACATGAACCCCAGAGGGGCGACACCTGCTAGATAGAACCGCGGGATTCAGTAACCCTTAAAATGGCCTAACATCCGCTTTTCCCTGTGCCTCTGTGTCTCTGTGGTTAAAAAAACCGGGTGAGGGGAGAGCACGTGCGTAGCGTAAGAAAATAACCCATGAAAATCCACTGCAAATTCCTGACCTCCGCCGCCGACCCTGCTCAGTTCCCTGCGGCGGGTGTCCCCGAGATCGCCTTCCTGGGGCGCTCCAACGTCGGCAAATCCAGCCTGCTGAACTCTCTCGTTGGTGAGAAGATGGCACACGTAAGCTCAACTCCCGGCAGGACCCGGACCATTAACTTCTTCGAAATCTATCTGCGCTCCAACAATACCTTGCCCGATCTGCGCTTTGCCGATCTGCCCGGCTACGGCTATGCCAAGCTCTCAAAGAGCATCAGTGCTGAATGGCCCAGGTTTATTGATCCCTATTTGCAAGAACGCGAAAATCTGGCGGGATGTATCGTGCTGATCGATTCCAACATTCCTACCCAGCCCAGCGACCTGCAATTAATCGAGTTTTTGCGAGCGGCGCAAAGAAGTTTTCTGGTGGTGGCCACCAAGACCGACCGGCTCTCTGGTAATCAACTGCAAAACTCAATCACTGCTCTGCGTCGTGAATTTGAACTTGAAAAGGTACTTCCTTACTCGGCAAAAACCGGAATCGGAAAAGAACTGCTTTGGAAGGCAATAAAAAAACTCACATCAGGAAGCACGGAAGAATACCCAAATGACTCAATGACTCAATGACCCGATTCTTCTCTGTGTCTCTGTGGTTAAGAGCCCCTGTCTATTCCCATTCAAGATCGCAGTCTCGCACCGATTACCCGCCACCCAGTACGCAATCTCGCGGTAATCTTCCACTTCAAAGACCGCCAAATCCGCGTCTTTCCCCACCTCAATACTTCCTTTGCGCTCTGCCAGGCGCAGAGCATGAGCACCGTTGATAGTGGCGGCGGCAATGGCCTCAGCCGGCGTCATCTTCGTGTGGGTACAGGCCAGCGACAGAATGAACTGCATATTGCTGGTGGGCGACGTTCCCGGGTTGTAGTCTGTAGCCAAGGCAACGGGCACGCCGGCATCAATCAGAGTACGGGCAGGCGGAAATTTCTCCAACCCGAGAAAATAATTCGATCCCGGCAGCAAAGTGACGACTGTGTCGCGCCGTTTCAACTGCGGTATGTCTTCAGTGTTAATACAATCCATGTGATCGAGCGAGGCCGGATGAAAAAATTGGCAGGCATGCGCCCGCGCTCCCAGGCCGTGCCGCGTAGCCGCCTCGAAAACCTGCTCACAATCTTCCAGGGTGAACGCTCCCCGCTCGTAGAAGATGTCCACAAAGGCAGCTAGCTTTCGTTGGGCCGCCTGGGGAATCATCTTCTCGCAAACTTCGCGAAGGTAACGCTGTGGCTTGCTTTGGAATTCTTTGGGGAGAACATGCGCGCCCAACAGAGTCGGCACAACGGTTCCCGGCCACGCCTTGGCCGCTTGCTGAATGGCTTCCAGTGATTTGATCTCCGCTTCCACACTGAGGCCATAGCCGGACTTGGCTTCTACCGTGGTCGTTCCGCAGGAAGCCATGTCATGCAATGTGGCCAGCGCCCGCTGCGCCAGCGTTTTCACCGGCGCTTTACGCACCGCCGTGGCGCTGGAGGCAATGCCGCCACCCGCCTGTGCTATCTCTTCATACGTAGCGCCGCTGATGCGCTTTTCAAAGTCCAGCAATCGTGGAGCGGCAAGACTTTGTTCTGGCAATCGATTTCCCGCAAAGATTTGAGTTTTTTGCGTGCAGGATGCCGCAGCACATCGCGTGACTTGCCCGCAGCTAGAATTTTGCCGCCCTCGCAGAGAACGGCGGCATCTTCGATGATGCCCACATTATTGAGCTCATGCGCGCGGCGTGGCCCGGTGCTTTTGCCGGGAGAGCGCAGGGACAGCAACTGGCCGATATTGGCCAGCAGCAATGCGCCTTCGGATTGATTTTGCTTACTTGCTTTCGCCGGCATCTGTTTGTGGGTGCTGCATGGGAACTTTGATGCCCTTATGCTGGGCGAAGCCGGCGGCGGCGCTATATCCGGCATCGGCATGGCGAATGATTCCCGTTCCCGGATCGCTGGTCAGCACACGTTCAATGCGTTTAGCCATGGCCTCGCTGCCGTCAGCAACCGTCACCTGTCCCGCGTGCAGTGAATAGCCAATACCCACTCCGCCGCCGTTATGGATTGAGACCCAGGAAGCGCCGCTCGCGGTATTGAGCAGCGCATTCAGCAGCGGCCAGTCGGCGACCGCGTCGGAGCCGTCTTTCATGGATTCGGTCTCGCGATAAGGCGAAGCCACCGAGCCGCAGTCCAGGTGGTCGCGTCCCATCACAATGGGGGCCTTCAGCTTGCCGCTCTTTACCATCTCATTGATGGCCAGCCCGAACTGGGCGCGCTCGCCATATCCCAGCCAGCAGATACGCGCCGGCAGTCCCTGGAACTTGATTCTTTTGCGCGCTAAATTGATCCACCGGCTCAGGATCTGGTTTTGCGGAAACATCTCCAGCACCAAGTTATCGGTGACAGCGATGTCGCTGGGGTCGCCCGAGAGCGCAACCCAGCGAAAGGGCCCG
>QIAW01000351.1 GCA_003225655.1 Acidobacteriota bacterium | reverse complement strand
CGATCATATCCGCGTCACCGGCGCCTACGTAACCGATCGCGACAACGGCTGGAATGAAGTTCATCCCGTTACCCGCATCGAAATTCTGCGGTGAAGGTAAAGTTCGCTTGCGCGCAATCTTTGTAGAAGTCATCTCAAAAATGAGATTGAGTATCACGATGATGACTGCATTGTCATTCCGAGGAACGAAGTGACGAGGAATCCCTATAGCTGCAAGCGTTTATGAGGAAGCGAACGTACAGATTTTTGGCGCAATAGGGATTCCTCCACTTCGTGTCGGAATGACAAGAAATAGATTTTTCCGCAAGCTCTGAAGCCGTGCTCTGATATAAAACCCCTTATTTTTGAAACAAGCTCTAGGGATTCCCGCCTGTCTCACTACCCGCGGGTTTCTGCGGGATGATGGCTGGCACGTCCTGTTTACGAACCACGTCGTTATATGCCGCGACATCTGTGCTCATGACCGTCTTCCATTTGGCGAGTTGTTCATCCAGTTGCTTGCTGAGCATGTCAAATACTTCGTAGGAAATCTGGGTAGGAGCTGAATCAGACGAAGCCACGACACCGCCTAAAGCAACCAGATAGTTGTTCAGCCGGATAGGATAATTGAGCACATCCTGATTGCTTTTCGCTTTCACCTGAATCAGCACTTCTTCAATCTCCGTCATCTTCTTTTCCAGTTGCTTGCCGGCATCGGCCACGGCTTTTGCCTGCGGCTGGCCTTCCAGGCGTTTGTTCAGCGCGTTGATTTGCGCGCGGATATCGCGGACCTGGTTCACGGTGTCGTGCGCCTGGGTCACGCGCTCGCGTATCTTCATCAGTAGATCAAACTGCTTTTCCAGCTCCTGCCGGGTGACTTCGAGACGCGGATCGGCCTTGATCTCGAGCGGCGCGGTGTAAGACTTGCCGTTCACCGTGAGCCGCACTTGATAGTTACCCGGAAGCGCTTCCGGACCATCCGTACTTCCGCCCCACAGCGGCGAGCGCGGGACGCGACTGGCACTTTCGTAGCGCAGGTCCCAAACGTACCGGTTCAGGCCGGCTTCAGCGGGCAGAGCAGATGCAGGCCTGGAAGCTTCATCCTCAGAGCCGCTGGCCTCTTCGCCGGGCTGCTGCTTCGGGGGAAATTTGCGGACTACCTTTCCACTCTGGTCAAGAATCTCGAGAGTAACAGGAGGGTTCTTAACGCCTGCACTTGCCTCAGGGGAAGACCCGCCCGGTGTCTTGTCCGCTGGCTTTTCATCTCCCGTCTTTTTGTCTTCTATCTTTTTGTCTTCCGGCTTCTTGAGCGCAGTCTTCAAGGAGTAGTAGATGACCGCGCCCGCAGGCGGATTTTGTCCGGTTGCGCCGGCACCTCGGGATCCACCGGCGAACTGGGTGTGATTCGCCGGGCTGGGCGCATAGAGATGTACCTCCTCGTTTGCTACTTCAGGCTCGAATTGTTCGAGGGGCGCAAGGTCATCAAGAATCCAGAAGGAGCGCCCGTGAGTTGCGGCAATCAGGTCATTGGCATGCACCCAGAGGTCCCATACCGGCACAGGCGGCAGATTGGTCAGAAGAGACTGCCAGTTTGCGCCATCGTCGAATGAGATGTAAATGCCTTTTTCCGTCGCCGCATAGAGCAGACCTTTGCGCTTCCGGTCTTCGCGAACCGCATGCACGTAGGTTCCCGCTGGAATGCCGTTGGTGATAGCCGACCAGCTCTTCCCGAAGTCCGAAGTTTTGAATATGTAAGATGCGAAATCGTCGAGACGATGGCGGTCCACGGCTACATAGGCTGTGCCTGGGTCATAGGTCGAGGCCTCAATCATGTCAACCGTACCCCACTCGGGCATGTTTTTGGGGGTGACGTTCGACCAATTCTTACCACCGTCGGTGGTGATGTTGATCAGGCCATCGTCGGAACCGGTCCAGATCAGGTCTTTCTGCAGCGGCGATTCCACCACGGAAAAAATCGTGTCATAGACTTCCACGCCGGTGTTGTCTTTGGTGATGGGACCTCCGGCAGCCTGTTGCTTGCTTTTGTCATTGCGCGTCAGATCGGGACTGATGATCTGCCAGTTGGTCCCAGCATCGGTGGTCTTGAACAACACCTGGGCAGCGAAGTACAAGGTGTTCTGGCCGTGCGGCGAAAAGACAATGGGCTCGGTCCATTGGAAGCGATATTTCTGGTCCGCCGCAGCCGCGCCAATCGGATTGATCGGCCACGGCGTAATGTTCTTCTCCTGTCCGGTGTGGTGATCGTAACGCGTGATCTCCCCGCCGTAGGAGCCGGCGTAGACAATTTCCGGATCTCGTGGATCGGGCGCAATGTATCCGCTCTCGCCGCCGCCGACCGGGTACCACTCGGGCCGATCGATGCCGCCGTGCTCACTGGCGCTGGCAATGGCCACAGAGCTGTTGTCCTGCTGCGAGCCGTATACGTAGTAAGGGAAACGATTGTCGGTGATGGCGTGATAGAACTGCGCCGTTGGCTGGTTGCCTTGCGTAGTCCAACTGGCGCCGCCATTTGTGCTCACGTTGGCGCCTCCGTCATTCGATTCAATCATGCGGTCCGGGTCCGCAGGGTCAACCCAGAATCCGTGATTGTCGCCGTGGGGAACGCGAATGGCACGGAAGGTCTTGCCGCCATCGATGGAGTGGTACATCCCCGTGTTGAGAACGTAAACGGCATCGGGCGAACGTGGATCGGCGAAGACGTGGGTATAGTAGAAAGCCCGCTGGCGATACTGACGGTCGCTGTTCACCAGCGTCCAGGTGTCGCCGGCATCATCGGAGCGGAAGAGCCCGCCCTTTTCCGCTTCAATCAGCGCCCACACGCGATTGCCGTTCGTGTAGGCGACGGCCACCCCAATGCGGCCCAAGGCCCCATCTGGCAAGCCGTGTTCGCTCAACCGCTTACACGTGGCGCCGCCGTCGGTGCTGCGATACAAACCGCTGCCGGGACCGCCACTATCCATGCCCCAGGGTGAGCGGCGCGCCTGCCACATGCCGGCAAAGATGATATTGGGATTGGTGGGATCAAAGGCGAGATCGATGCCGCCGGTATTTTCGTCTTTGTAGAGGACTTTGCTCCAGCTCTTGCCGCCATCGGTGGTGCGGAAGATTCCACGCTCTCCGTTGGGTGCGAAGGGATGACCGAGGGCTGCTACAAGAACAATGTCAGGATTCTTAGGATGAACGATCAGCCGTCCGATGGCCTCGGTATCGCGCAGTCCGGTAAACTTCCAGGTTTTGCCGGCATCGATGGATTTGTAAACTCCGTTGCCCGAGATAATGTTTCCGCGGATGCAAGCTTCGCCTGTGCCTGCGTAGATGACATTAGGATCAGAGGGCGCTACCGCAATCGCGCCGATGGAAGCGGACATGTCTTTGGTCTTATCCGTCAGCGGACGCCACGTCAGGCCGCTATCCGTCGTCTTCCAAACCCCGCCACCGACAGCCCCGAAATAATATGTGTGCGTGTCGCCCCGGACTCCGGAAACCGCCAGCACGCGTCCACCGCGATAGGGTCCAATCAGCCGCCACGTCAGACCGTGCCACGGTCCCTTCGCCTCGGCTTCGGTTTCCTCCTCGCTGGCTTTGGCTGCTGCCTCGGCGCCTGGGCCTTGCGTCGCGCCTGGCTTCGATGTGCCCGGTCGTACAGCCGCGGCCGGCTGCGATGCCTCCGCCGGCTCGGTCTTCTGCTTCGGATTTTTCCTGGTGTTTTCCTGGGCGAAACTATTGCTCGCGACAAGACAAAAGACTGCAAGCGCCAGCACGGTTGAAACCGCAACCAAAACGCGATTCAGAGCTGAATGCGAATGCGACATTTCTTAAGCCTCCGAAATTACGCTTTTTTAGGACTGCACATCGTATATAGAGGAAATGGCAGTTGGCAAATGCTGAGAGCTATTTTGGCTAGCTTAAGAGCAGCCACGGCCGCGATTGCGGTGTGGATCAACTCTCATTATGAAGACCATCACGGTCTCGACGTGTTCGTCCCTCCCAAGTCACGGCTACACGGAAATTATCAGCCAGGGCTCCAGTTTCGGGCTTGGCGACCATCCGGGAGTTATCGCGCGGTAGCCCGAATCGAAATGGCGAGCACAGTCACCTGCAACGGGTGGCGCGTTATAAGGAAAAGTGGTTTAATCCCGAGTGCATGATCGAGGGCCGCACGGGGAGAACATTGGTAAAGCCATGAAGAAATACAAATTCAAGGCGAAGATTGAAGCAGGCGATGGCGGAGGGGCTTATGTGCTTTTTCCGTACGATACCGGGAAGGAATTCGCCACCCAAGGGAAGGTGCCTGTAAAGGCGGCCTTTAATGGTGTGCCTTATGCGGGTTCACTCATCAAGTATGGTCATCCACAGCACATGCTGGTTGTGCTTAAAGCCATACGTGAGCAAACTGGCAAAGGGCCGGGCGATACTATTGAAGTCGTGGTTTGGAGAGATGAAGAGGTAAGAACCCTCGAAGTACCTGCTCAATTTGAAAAGTTGATGAAGAAGCAAGGGCTGTTTCCCTTTTTCGAAAAACTGAGTTACACCCACCGCAAAGAATACTGCCGCTGGATTACAGAAGCCAAAAAGGAAGAGACCCGAGCGAAGAGATTAGACAAAGCCATCGAGATGCTCAAGAAAAAAGTAAAGACTCCCGGGTAGGCCTGGCTGGCCTATGTTCGTTGGCTCCTAAGGAGGCGCAGTATCGGCGCCGTATACGAATCATGTCCAGGAGGCGAGATGCATCTACCAGGGTTGAGTAGTCGCAACGCCGGCATTCGTGCATGCGGGCAGGTGGGCTTTTGGAACGTTCTGCTGATCTGTTGTCTGCTGTTGCTGTCGAGCAGCCACGCCCTCGCTCAGGCGCCGCGATCAGGCAATCCGATCTTGCCCGGCTGGTATGCGGACCCGGAAGCGCGCATCTTTCACAACGAATACTGGATCTACCCGACGTATTCAGCGCCGTACGGCGAACAGGTCTTCATGGACGCGTTCTCCTCTAAAGATCTGGTGAGCTGGAAGAAGCACCCGCGTGTTCTGGATGTGCGCGATGTTCGCTGGGCCAAGCGC
>QIAW01000359.1 GCA_003225655.1 Acidobacteriota bacterium | reverse complement strand
ACACCTGGCATGACGATTCCGGCGAAGTCACCTGCACCAACGTCTCTTTTCTTGGACGCAAATGCTTTCTGGCGCACCACCGCTATGAAGACGGTGAACTGACCGGCCCGAACATTCATGGCGCACCGATTTACTGGGATGAGGCCAATGCTTCCTATGGCCTGCTCTATGGCATGCCGGAGAAGGACTACTTACGCGCCTTTCGCTACAACCGCTCTACGCACACTCTGGACACCGCGCCCGCCGTGCAAAGCGGTCTGCGCGCGCCCGACGGCATGCCGGGTTCATTCCTGGCGCTTTCGGCCAATGGCAGTGCCGACGGCATTATCTGGGCCTCGGTTCCCAAATCCGATGGGCAGTGGCAGAACGTTCCGGGAAGGCTGGTTGCCTTCAATGCGCTTACGCTGCACGAGCTCTGGCGCGACGATGACGACATAGCGTTTCCCAAATTTACTCCGCCCACGGTGGCCGGCGGCAAAGTCTTTCGTCCTACCTTTGCCGACAAGCTGGTGGTCTACGGCTTGAAAGCCGGGCCTGACCCGGCCCCGTGTTACAACATCGCGCAGAAGTACCAGAACTACACGGGAGTTGACGGCCTTCTGGGAACAGCGACAATTCCAGAATCCGTCGCCCCTGACGGTGTAGGTCATTACCGGCACTATCAAGGCGGCTCTATCTACTGGACTCCCACTACCTGCGCCTTTGAGGTGCATGGCGCTATCCGCGGCAAATGGCAGGCTTTGGGTTGGGAGACCAGCGTGCTGGGTTATCCCACGACCGATGAGACGGTGACGCCTGACGGCATCGGCCGTTACAACCACTTCCAGCATGGCTCTATTTACTGGACGCCGCTTACCGGCTCCTACGAGGTGCATGGCTTGATACGCGACCGCTGGGCTGCGCTGGGATGGGAGCGCAGCGCGCTCGGCTACCCCATCAGCGATGAAACCGACGAGGTGGATGGCAGCGGACGTTTCAGCTTGTTCGAGCATGGCTCAATCCATTGGAACCGCAGCAGCAACGCTATTACGGTGCACTCTGATGCCGGCATGCTGGTCAGCCTTATGCGGGGCAACATTAATCGCCCCGGCTCTGATATCGCCAACATGGCTCTGCCGGCGGCCAATCCGGCGATGTGCCAGCAGCAATGCACCGATAATGCTTCCTGCCGCAGTTGGACCTACGTGAATCCTGGTGTCCAGGGCCCGCAAGCCCACTGTTGGCTCAAAGGCACCATGCCTCTCGAGCAGGGCGATGCCTGCTGCACTTCGGGCACCAAGGTTGATGTTCATCCCGCGGTCATGCATGCGCTGGAAGGCGCCGTGGACCGGCCTGGCTCTGACTTTGCCAATTTCGACCTGCCCAGCGCCGATTTTCACCTGTGCCAGGGTGAGTGCGCGGTCAACGGCACGTGCCGGTCATGGACCTATATCGAACCGGGCACCATTCAAGGACCGAACCCGCGCTGCTGGCTAATGCTATTGCCTTGCCAGCAAATAACGGCTGCTGTGTCTCAGGGGCAAAGTGACGGCACTTACGCGCTGCCGTTGAGGGCTTGGCTTCCAGGTTTCGCGTGGATTTAAGCGGGAATCCTTCGATGTACTTTTGGATTAAGATTTTGTTCTTCCAGCAAAATCCCGCCGGGGCGCATCTAAAATCATCGTATAATGAGAAGCACAGGTTAGCGCAATCCCGCCAAATTTCCCCAAGCGAAAGCGCGGATCGAGCGTCTAACTATTCTGATCAGGAACTATCTACATGATGTCTACCCGCGCGAAAGCAGTCATTCTCACAATTTCTCTTGCTCTTATCCTCTTCATGATCGCCGGAGGCCTGGGCGTTTACGCCTCTTCCACGGGAAAGAGCGATGGCGCCTACAAAGAGCTGGGCGTTTACAGCGAAGTGCTCTCCCGCATCCGCAGCGAGTACGTGGAAGAGCCCAACATGCCGGCAGTGACCGATGGGGCGCTGCATGGGCTGCTGGAATCCCTGGATCCCAACTCCAGCTATCTGTCGCCCGAAGAATATAAGAAGTACAAGGCGCGCAAAGGCGACGGCAAGGCCGATATCGGCGCTACGATCTCCAAGCGCTTTGGCTATGCTGCCGTGGTTTCCATCATTCCCGGTGGACCGGCCGACAAGGCAACGCTGGCGAACGGAGACATTCTGGAAGCCATCGAAGGCAAGAGCACGCGCGAGATGTCGCTGGCTGAGATCCACAATATGCTGGCCGGCACTCCGGGCTCGAACATCACTTTTTCAGTGGTGCGCGCCCGCAAGGCGGAGCCGCAGAAGCTGACCGTCACCCGCGACGTCGTCAATGTTTCCCCAGCGAATGCCAAGACGCTCGAAACCGGCATCGGCTATATCAAAATAGACGCTCTCAACAAAGGCAAAGCGCAGGAAGTCGCCGCGAAGATCAAGGACCTGCAGCACGCGGGCGCGAAGAAGCTGATTCTCGATCTACGCAACGTGGCCGAGGGTGACGCAGCGGAAGGCATCGGCGTCGCCAATCTTTTCCTCAATCACGGCCTGATTACCTATCTGGCGGGCCAGAAGTATGCCCGCGAGACCTACAACGCCGATCCCTCGAAGGCCATCACCACCCTGCCTGTGGTTGTGCTGGTGAACCGCAGCACCTACGGCCCGGCTGAGATTGTTGCCGCCGCGATTCTCGACAACGCCCGCGGCGACGTGCTGGGCGACAAGACCTTTGGCAACGGCTCGGTACAGAAAGTCATTGAGGTGCCGGATGGCTCGGCGCTGATTCTTTCCATCGCCAAGTACTACTCGCCTTCGGGCAAGTCCATTCAGGATACGGCTGTGATTCCTAACATTCTGGTGGCCTCAGAACAAGATGGCCTGGTCTCAGAAGAGGAAGAATCGACGCCGGAGAGCGAGCAGCCCAACAAACCGGAGACGAAGAAAGAAGATGAGCAACTGAAGCGCGCGGTTGAGGTACTCAAGAACCACGCATAAAAGCAGCTGCAAGGAAGAACGGCTCACCGCGGATTTCACGGATCGCACGGATTTAAATCTCAAAGACAATAGGAAAGCCTGGTTGATAGCCAGGCTTTTCTGTCTGGAACTAACTTGGCCGGGCCGGTTTCACCACTCCCAGCAGAATCTGGAAGAGCACCAGCCAGCGGCGCACGTTGGTGGTCATGAGGAAATTTTCTTTCACGTGCTCGTGGCCATTTTTGCCTAGCTGCTGGGCGAATTCCGGGTGCGTCAGCAGATAACGAATCTGGTAGGCGCAGCCCTCCACCGAGTGCACCAGGATGCCGGTGAGCTTATGAATCACCTGCGTAGGAATTCCGCCGACTGCGCCGGCAATGGTCGGTTTGCCCTTCCACAGGGCCTCGGTGACAGTAAGGCCAAAGCCCTCTTTGAGCGATTTCTGGATGACGATATTCGAAGCCTGTTGCAGGGCATTGATCTCCAGCGCCGACCAAGGCGGCAGATTCAGGATAATGACGTCGGGATCGTCGCCGGCAGCTTCCATCACCTCGGCAAGCACCACGGCCCCCTCGGGGTCATCGGTGGCCCCGCCGCCGGCCAGAACGAGCTGGCAATCCACATACTTTTTGGCCAGCTTGTAGGCCTGGATCACGCCCACGGGATCTTTCAGGCGGTCAAAGCGCGAAATCTGGGTGAGCACGGGACGGGTGCGGTCAATGCCGAAATCTTCGCAGACTTTCTGCACAAAAGTCTCTTCCATGGTCTTGTTTTTTTCCGAGAGCGGATCTATGCAGGGATAAAACAAGTACTGCGGAATGGCCAACTGCCGGGTAAAAGCGGGAGAAGAAAAGATCGCGGCATCATATTGCTCCACAAACGGGCGCAGAAAATTCCACACCTCCGCATGAGGGTTGGAAAGATCAATGTGGCAGCGCCAAACCCAGCGGCCGCGATCGCGTTTGGAGCGGATCAACCCCACTGGCTGCGGATCGTGGATCACGAACAGGTCTTCGGCAAACTCCATGCGCTGCCGGTTCTGCTCGTTGTACATCTGGAAAAGATCGAGAATTTCCTTGGTGACGTTGTATTCCCCGCCGTGCAGCGCGTTATGGAATCCCTTGGTGATTTCAAAGAAATCGTTGCCCCCGGTGATGACCTCCCACTTGGTGGGGACTTCGAGCTCGTTCATGAGGGGAATAAGCCGGTTCAAGATTTCGGCCACGCCGCCGCCCACGGCAGTGGAGTTCACCATCTTGACGGTCTTGCCGCGCAGGTGGCGGGCCAGGAAGTGCAGTTCATCAATGGCTGCTTTGCCAATAATAGGCTCGTAGTCATTCAATTTTGGCGGCGGCGGCGGGGGAGGCGGGGTTTCGCTCACCTTGTACTTGCGACGCTCCCGTGCCGGTGGAACAGGAGGAGCGTTGGGATTACGCCGCTCAACCTGGGGGACCTCGGGAGGAGAGGTGGGAGCTTCGGTCGCTGTCGTATGCTCCACTGTCTGCGTGCGGACGCCTCCATTCTCTGATGACGCCGCCGGAGTTTGCTTGGTGTCCTTTTCCTTCATGCCCATTTTCTCGTCTTTTCCCCGCAGCCTGATCTCTGCGTTCACAACCGCTTTGTATTGTCATCCCGAGCGACGCCGCGCCGCGGCGGAGTCGAAGGGACCTGGGTTTTCCAACATCTCAAATCGTGCTTCTTCAATCGTAAATCGAACTTACAGCGCCTTCTCGATGATCTTGAGAATTTGCCGGCGCACGTCCTGCAAGGTGGAGGTGTAAATATCAATCCGGTTGATGCGGTCGGCGAGCGTGCCGAGATCCAGCTCTTGCTCCAGCCATACGGAAAAATCATTGGAGTTGAGCTTCAGCCGCAGCCGCGCCTGAATAAAGTGGTAATGAATGCCGCTGATGCTCACCTGCTTGAGCCCCTCGGCAAACTCTGCCAGGTTGCGCGCCACGATGGGAGTGGGAACCACCACTGTATCGCTGGCACAGAAATAAAATGGCTCAAAGGCGGTGCGTTCGCGCGTACGCGGATTCTTCTTCAAATACTCTTCGACAATGCCGATTAAAGTTTCGCGCAGGGCCTTGATCGAGGTATATTCGCGCACGTCAACCGCCGCCAGCCGCTCCGCCAGCCCTATTTCATTGCAGGCGGCAAAGGCCCAGTGGGCAAAGTCATTGGAAAACCCCTCCCTGATGTAGTGGTGCTCCTGCAGAGTCTGGAACATGTGCTGGAAGATCGAAGCATCAGGGCACGTCCGCAGATACTCCGCTAATTCGGCCAAGGTGGTGGCCTTCTGCTGTCCGATGCGTATCAGGTGCGCTGCCGAGTTGAAATAAAATGGCGCCCGCGCCCATCGCAGCGGCGAAGCTGGTTGGGGTAAGTTTTGTGCCGTAGCCACTGAGCTGAATCCTCCTTGCAGAATCGTATCGAAGCCTTGGTTAAGAAGCTAGAGCCGGTTGCAAAACTTCTCCTAACTTCCGTGGAAGAGCATGACTTGACCCGGGCCTTTTAACAAAATGCAGGCTTTATTGGTGGCTGCATAACAAATGTTCTAATTCCCAAACGCCGGGGCTAAAGCCCAAAGTCATTTCAACCTTTATCCCCGGCTTGAAAGCCGGGGCTCCCACCCTGCACCGCAACGGCGCAATCGGACATTATTAATGCAGGGCTCAAATAGCCCTGAGGTTAGAAGACCATTTTTGCACCCATGTTCCAGCCACAAAAAGTATGGGATGCCGCCCGCAACCTTCCTGTTGTTCATCTCCAGAGTTGCGCGTCAAATTACGCCACTCCAAATCCAGCAGCTCTCGATTTTTGTGGCTTGGGCACACAAATCGCGGGAAAATCCTATTGACCAGGCATTGTATGAGGGTGCGAATTACGGGTTGGAACAGATTGAACTTCGTCGTTCAGCACCCGATGAACGAATCGAGGAACTCTATCGTGGCGCCATTTCAAGCAAGGCGCCGCTCCCCGCACACCTGGGACTGAGAACCGAAAACTGAGAACCGAGAGCTAGAAAATGCCTGCGCCCAATCAACTGCTTGTCGATCTGTTCGTCATCTTCGCTGTCACCAAATGCTTTGGTGAAATTTTCGAGCGCTTTTCTTTGCCAGCGGTCTTAGGAGAGATTCTCGCCGGCATTACCCTCGGCCCGCACGCTCTGGGGCTTATCCACCCCAGCGATACCGTATATTCCCTGGCCCAGGTGAGCGCAATCTTCTTGCTATTTATGGTGGGGCTTGAGACCTCTCCCCAAGAAATCATTCAGGTGGGCGGCAAGGCCATTCAGGTGGCGCTCTCAGGCATGCTGCTCACCTTCGTGCTGGGCTTCGGATATCTCAGTCTGCGCCACCAGCCTGCGCACGAGGCCATGTTCCTGGGCACGGCGATGGTGGCTACCAGTGTGGGCATCACCGCGCGTGTGCTGTCAGACATGGGCCTGCTGCAAACCCCGTCGGCCAAAATCATTCTGGCCTCGGCCGTCTTTGACGACGTGCTGGGAATGCTTCTGCTCGCCTTCGTGGTCGGGGTTCTTTCTCCGCAGGGCCTGAACTGGATTTCCATCTCCGTTCTGGCTTTGGAAGCCATCGGCTTTGCCCTTTTCATGATCTATGTAGCTCCGCGCGTCATGCGACGCGTCTCTCCGCGATTGGAGCGGCTCTCGACCCGCAATCCGCATTTGGTCATGGCCCTGGGCATCTGTTTGCTTCTCAGTGTTGCCGCGGAAAAAGTAGGCCTCGCCGCCATCATCGGAGCCTTTTTTGCCGGCCTTATCTTCGCCGAGTATGCCCACGAGTGGAATTTGCGCTCTGGCGTGAGCGCCATCAGCGAGCTCCTGACCCCCTATTTCTTTTTCATCCTGGGCGCCCAGCTCAATATTCATCTGTTCACCGGACCGGTACTGGTATCGGCGCTCGTCATCTCCTGCCTGGCCATCTTTGCCAAAATCGTGGGCTGCGGGGTGCCGCTCCTCTCCCTGGGACGCGACACCGCGCTGCAAGTTGGCGTGGGCATGACGCCACGCGGTGAGGTCGGACTCATTGTTTCGCTGATTGGTTTGCAGATGAAGATGATCTCTGACACTACCTACGCCGTTGTGGTCTTCATGACCGGGGTCACTATTCTGGTCGCGCCATTCCTGCTGCGCATCGTGTTTCATAAAGAGCGCAGCGCCATGCTCCAAGGCGAGACGGAAAGCGCAGAGGTGGCCCTGCAGCAGGAACAGACCTGAAAATGAATGATACGATTTACGTTGAAGGAAGGGCCATGAACAGCCACAAAACCAACCTAATTCGCGCAGCAATCGAAGGGATCAAACGCCTGTTCAAAAGAAAACCCGATGTGCCTGAGGATGATCCCTATGCCTACGTAACCGCACCAAAGAAACCCAGGCCATCCTATCGCAGTGCCGCTGCCGTGGCGGAGCTGCCGGAAAAAGACTAGAGCATCTTCAGAATTAATGTAGACTTTTTTCTGGGCGCTTCGCTGCGCGCCTGCCTGCGGCACGGTCGAAAGACCAGCGCAAGGTACAGCCACACTGGAAATGCTATTTGGCTCTGTTGACATCCTCTTTAAAACGTCGCTTCCAGGGCCAGAGTCTTCAGAAAATGCCTTGACGTAACCTGGACAACCGATGCATCCTCGGGATCCTTCGCCGGGCTCAGGATGACAGATCTTAAATTCTTTATAATGCTTGCTTCAAAGAAAGGAATTTGATGTCAGAGCTTAAAGAACATGTTGTGCTCGTCACCGGCGCGTCGCAGGGCATCGGCCGCGCCTGCGCCATTGCGCTGGCCCAAGCCGGCGCAAAAGTGGCCCTGGCCGCGCGCAATCAGGAAAAGCTGGCCGAAGCGGTGAACGAGATCAAAGCTGCGGGAGGCGAAGCCGCGGCCTTCAAGATGGATGTCGCCAGCGAAGATGAGATCAAAGCCAGCGTTAAAGCAGCAATAGACCAATTTGGGAAAATCGATATCCTGGTCAACAACGCCGGCATCACCCGCGATACTTTGCTTATGCGCATGAAGCGCGCCGACTGGGGTTCGGTCATCGCCACCAACCTCACCGGCGCTCACCTGTGCATTCAGGCTGTCATCAGTTCCATGCTCAAGCAGCGCTGGGGACGCATCATCAACATCACCAGCATCTTCGGGCAGATGGTAATCGGACTCACCATGGCCGTCGCCCGCGAAGTGGCTTCGCGCAACATCACCGTCAACGCCGTAGCCCCCGGATTTATCGAGACCGCCATGACTGAATCGCTCTCGCCCGAGCTGAAAGAGACCGCGATCAAGATGATCCCCCTGGGCCGCACGGGGAGCGATCAAGACGTCGCCAATGCTGTGCGCTTTCTGGCCTCTGATGCCGCCTCTTACATCACCGGCCACGTGCTGAACGTCAATGGCGGCATGTTGATGGGGTGAGGTCGAGTGGGGCCTTCCCGGAATTCGAACTGAGGGTAACGGTGTGACGCAGCCGGACTGTGCGGAGTTGTGAAAATACAGCACTGTGTTCGATCTTGGATAGCACGCCGGAATTCCAAAAAAGGGAAATTCAGACAATGAAATGCCTGAGTCACTTTTGTCACTTTCCCCTCGACGTAACTTACTGTAATTGCTATTCTTAACTATCCCCCCAAAGATGGTTTGCCCCCTATCTGGGCTCTGCCCGGAATTTTCTAACGCGCCTGAGCTGCGTGTAAGGAGACTATTGCTGTGCGTGAACTTTCGAAGATCACCTACTTCTTTCGAACGTGTCTCAGTTCGCTGACCAGGCGTAATCTGCCGCTCATGTGGGCCGGCGCAGCCGTATTGTGTCTGGCGACGACTCCCTCCCGCGCGCAGACCGTGACTACCACAGTCAACGTTGGGAACGCTCCCACTGCCGCGGCCATCAACGCGGTCAGCAACAAGATCTACGTAGCCAATGCCAGCGACAACAACGTGACGGTAATAGACGGCGCCACCAATGCCACGGTCACAGTGAATACGGGAAGCAATCCAGCGGCCGTTGCCTTAAACCCGGTGAGCAACAAGATCTACGTCGCCAATCACGGCGGCAATACCGTGACTGTGATT
>QIAW01000355.1:12170-14003 GCA_003225655.1 Acidobacteriota bacterium | reverse complement strand
GAAGTTGAATCCGGAGAGAGCAGGCACAAAGTTATCGCTCTGCTGTGTCTCAGGGAAGACGTTGGGAACGTTGTGGCGTTGGTTGCACCAGGTATTCATGTCCACTGGGGTGAAAAAGATTCCGAAGGCGCTGTGCACGACGATTCCCAAACCGGGAATTGCCTGCGAGATGCCCACGCGCGGCGCGAAGTTGTGCGGATTGGGATACTTCAGACTACTGGGATAACCGTTCTGACCGCCGATGAAGACCGAAGGAGCGCCGTTCTTAAAGATGAGATTGGAATTTGTGTATTTGATGTCCACTAGCGGATTCATGTACTCATAGCGGAGGCCGAGCTCAAGCGTAGTGTTGTGCGACAGCCGGAAGCTATCTTGCACGAAAGCGTCCGCGTACCACTGGCGAAGCTGCATTTGCGGGATGCCCGCCTGGCGCTGCTTCACCGCCGGCAAACCCAGCAGAAAGCTGGCAAGAGCGGAACCGGTGCCGTCGTTGGTGGCGGTTTGCGTGGTGAAGCCGTTGGTGAACTGGTAGTATCCGCGATTCTGGAAGAAACCCCACATCGGCCAAATATAACGGCGGTAACTCGTGCCGAACTTCAAGTCGTGACGGCCATGTATGCATGGGGGTAGCAGCGTAGATATCTCCCATGCCGGAGAATCCCTGCACATTGAACCAAGGGGCGCCAAAAGCGCCCGGACCGCCGAAGCCGATGCCCTGAATCCCGAGCTGGCCAACAATGTCATTGCGATTGGCGTTCTCTTCGGTGCGGTCCATGGCCAGGCGCGAGAGCGTAATCGCCGCCATGTTGATCATGTGCGGGCTGATGGTATGGTTCCAGGCGACACTGCCGTGTTGAGACAAGTTATCGTGATTGGATCCGAATCCAGGCAGATTTTCCGGCGTGAAGCCATTTTCGCCACCGGCAGAGTAGCGCGCAGTCAGGTTGTCGCCGTTGCCCAGAATGTGGTCAAGGCGTACCGTGCCCTGGTTGGTAGTGTGAAGTTCGTTGCGTACGTCAACGAAATTATTGCAGTCTATACCTCCACCAACTACAGTAGGCGCCCCCATCATGCTCATGCCGCAGCCAATGGTGCCCATGTTCATCCCCGCGCCCAAGCCTGCATTGGGTATAGGCACGTATTTTTGCAGGAACGTTTGCGCCACGGGATTGATGAGGTTTTGCGGGATTACGTTTCCCGGAAAGGGATCACGAATGATCTGGGGATTGCTAGGGCTGACCGGTTTTGCCGGATTGAAGGCCGGATTGGGGTGCGCGCTGGAGGGATTATAGATCGTTGTCCCGCTCATGCTGAAGTCGCCACTGGTTTCCATCGCCGTGGGCACAGTGTCGATCATTGTGTGCGCCATGGCGTGGCGGAACCCCTCAAAGTTCGCGAAAAAGAATGTCTTGTTGTGGCGAATGGGACCACCTAAGGACGCCCCAAAATTATTCTGCACCAGATGATTGCTGCTCATGGCATTGAAGGAATGAGCATCAAGCGCGCCGTTACGCAGAAATTCATAGATAGTGCCGTGAAGCTGGTTGGAACCGGAGCGGGTCACGATGTTCACCTGGCCTCCGCCGGCCCCGCCCATCTCCGCGGAGTAGCTGCCGGTTTGCACTTTGAACTCCTGCACCGCGTCGGGCGAAGGACTGAGGTTCAGAGTATTGAAGGTCGGATCGGTATCGGTGGCGCCATCGAGCAGAAAATAATTTGCGTTGGGACGATTGCCCCCGATGCTCACCGAGGAGCGCTGTCCGGGACGCCAGTAAAGCGGATTCATGCCACCCGTCTGCGCGCCGTGAGAGACATGGGCGCCGGGGACGGTCA
>QIAW01000355.1:0-12083 GCA_003225655.1 Acidobacteriota bacterium | reverse complement strand
TTCAGCAACTCACCTTTGCCGCTGACCTCCACAGTTTCGTCAACCGGCCCCAACTTCAACGTGAGTTCGAGATTGCTCTTTTCTCCGACTTCAAGAGTGATGGGCTGGCTGAGAGTGGCGAAATTGGGCGCCTTGACTTCAAGCCGGTACTCCCCGGGCAGGAGCCCCGCAATCTCAAAGAAACCAGAATTGTTGGTCGCCGTGCTGCGCACGTCACCCCTGGCCTCTGAACGCAATTCCACACGGGCGCTGGCAATCATGCCCTTCTGCGGGTCTTGGATGCTACCGGTAAGAACGGCCAGATTGGTTTGCCCGCGAGCAGCCGAGCTGAAGCCCAATAGAATGACGAGCCAAAGTAATCTCTTCCGGCTTGCGCCGAACCTTCGAGAATGGATGGTTCCTTTATTCCGCATCTCTGCACTTCCTTGACTGGTCTTGGCTTCAAAGAATTCTGAAATCTTCTACGCAAAGAGGAGAGGAAGCAATAATACAAAAGGATTAGAAGCCTGTAAGAGGAGTGATCTTGCCGGCCTCCACGCATTCATAGGCGCGGCCTGCTGCGAGATTTTTGTACTCTTCCGTTCTTCCGCTGGGCCACTGGAGCACGACGCGATCGATTCGATCGCGCTTTCCTAGTCCAAATGTAACCGGCAGCTCCGATTGAGATAAATAACTGGATCCGCTCTTCACCAGCCGTGATTGGCTCGATCCGCCGTGGAATATGCGCACCGTGGCCCCGATAGCATCGCGATTTGATTTTGTGCCGGTCAGCCGGAACCGGATGCTATGGTTCCCCAAGAGTTGATCGTTGCGGAACAAGAAGGCAGGGCCTTTGTTTGTGGTCATGAGAATATCGAGATCGCCATCACGATCAAAGTCGCCATAAGCCAGGCCACGCCCGACTTTAGGGCGGGCAAATTCGGCGCCGGCCTGCGAAGCAACATCTCGAAAATTACCCCTTCCGTCATTGAGAAAAAGATGTGGCGGCTGGGCATAGCCAACATTGCCTCGTATGTTGCGTACGGTTTCATCGATGTGACCGTTTGCAATGACCAGATCCGGCGCGCCGTCCAGATCGGCATCGAGGAATACACATCCGAATCCCAGGCTGTTTTTCGATACGGCTCCAACACCAGCCTGGGTTGCTACGTCCTCGTAGGAACCTTTGCCGGCCGCGCGATAAAGGCCGATCATTTCGTTGTCGAAATTGGTGATGGCGATGCCCGTTTTGCCTGAGTTCTCAAAATCAGCCGCATCGATGCCCATACCGGCGCGCGCCTTTCCCTCGGTGCTGAACGCGATACCAGCCTCCACCGCGACATCC
Source organism: Acidobacteriota bacterium (assembly GCA_003225655.1). GTDB lineage: Bacteria > Acidobacteriota > Terriglobia > Terriglobales > Acidobacteriaceae > QIAW01. The sequence goes on along the minus strand of QIAW01000355.1, from coordinate 10,759 downwards.
TTGAAGGTGCCATTGCGCAGGTTTCTGTACAGCTTGTTAGGCTGCGTATCGTTGGCCACGAGCAAATCGGGCCAGCCATCCTGGTTATCATCGAGCATGGCCACGCCGAGTGATTTCGAACTCGTGTCGAAGATGCCGCTCTTTGCCGTGACATCCTCAAAAGTCCCGTCGCCACGATTGTGGAAGAGCCAGCAGGTCTCGCCTCGGTAAGCTTCGGGCGTACAGTAGGACTTGCGCTTGCCATCGAGGCTGCAAAATACATCGTGTTCGGGCGACCACTTGACGTAGTTACACACAAACAGATCGAGAAGGCCATCGCGATCAAAGTCGAACCAGAGGGCCGAGGTGCTAAAAGCCTGTCTGCCAGAGAGCCCGCTGGAATTGGTGACATCAACGAAGGTACCCTTGCCGGTATTCTTGAATAGGCGGTTCTGGCCAACGCAGGTGATCAGGATGTCGGGAAAACCGTCATTGTTATAGTCGCCGACAGCTACGCCCATGCCATAGATCTCGACGTCGAGACCTGCCTTGCGGGTTACGTCGGTGAAGCTCCCATTGCGATTATTGCGGTAAAGCCGCAGAGAACTGCGCTGGCGTTTATGCCCAGGCCAATCCATCCCATTGATCAAAAGAATGTCTTGCCAGCCGTCACCATCGTAGTCCAGGAAAGCGCAGCCGGAACCGAGCGTTTCAGGAAGAAGCTTTCCCCCATAGGCTCCACTGTTGTGGTGAAACTCAATGCCCGCTCGAGTGGTAACGTCTACCAGGCTGAAACCTGGGGTAGGAGTTTGTGGTCCAGGCGCCGCCCATGCGTCCCTGCATTGCCAACCGGAGGCGGCTGCGAGAGCAACCAGGCGTGTAAGGAATGATCTGCGGTTCAAGGGAGATTCACCAACCCATTGCGGATCGCATAAACCACGAGTTCTGCCGTCTTGTGAATTCCCAATGCATCCATGATGTTGGCGCGATGGACGGCTACAGTGTTTACGCTAAGTTCGAGTTGAGCTGCGATCTCCTTGTTGGATTTGCCATCAACGATCAATTGCAGGATTTCAAGTTCGCGAACGGTTAGACCGTAGTCCCGCTCACCTTTCAACGCAGAGGGTCGAGAGATCTGGGGATCGAGTACCGTCTCGCCTGCCGCGACCTTCCTGATTGCTGTGGCCAGGTCCAGGTCAATGGCATTCTTGAGAAGATATCCACGAGCACCGGCGTCGAAAGACTGGCGCACCCAGGTGTCTTCGGAATGCATGCTCAGCATCAGGACAGCGATTTGGGGAGACAGTTCAAGAATGCGGCGGGTTGCAACCAGTCCGCTCATACCGGGCAGCGCACAATCCATCACAATGACCTGTGGTCGAAGTTTCTCGGCCAGCCGAACTGCTTCAGCTCCGTCGCTTGCTTCACCGGCCACATCAATATCGGATGCGTCCTCGAGCAGGCGCCGGAATCCACGCCGTACCAGGCTGTGGTCGTCTACAAGTAAGACGGAGATCTTATCGGCCATATGAATCCTGCTGCTCTCTTGGAATTCTCAGACGAACCAGCGTTCCATGATCGGTAGGTTGCAGGAACTCAATGGTCCCACCCAGCAGTTCCGCCCGCTCCCGCATGGCTACCAGGCCGATAGTGTGCTTGGAGGACCGCGCTCCGATTCCTGTGCCGTGATCCTCGACTTCGAGTTCCAAGGCGTTAGGCACGTATCGCAGCCGCACCCAGGCTTGGTGAGCGCCGGAATGCCGGGCGACGTTATTCAAAGCTTCCTGCAACACGCGATAAATGTGAATACCCGCGCTGCCATTGATGGGAAAGGGTATTCCTGATTTTTCATAGCCTATGACAAGCCCCGTCTGCCTTTCCACCGTGGGAATGTACCAGTCGAGAGTGCTTTCCAGCCCAGCTTCGTCAAGAATGACGGGGTGCAACGCTTGCGAGAGACTGCGAACATTATCGAGCGTCGATTGGGCAATCTCGCGCACTTCGCGCAGGTCAGCGCGAAGACGAGATCCTTCAGGAGCCTGGCTTCCTGCTCGGCCCAATATCGAACCAATCGCAGTCAGGATCTGGCCAAACTCGTCGTGCAGCTCCCGAGAGATGTAACGCAATGTGGATTCCTGCGTAGAAATCAGCTTTTGAGCCAACTCACTTCGCTGTCCGGAGAGGACCTCCAGCCGGGCAAACAGCTCCCGGTTGGAACGTATTAAGTAGAGACTCGTGACCAGGATCACAGTCAATGTTGCGGTGAGAAATACGTAGACCTGCTGCTGGACGTGATCATAGATCTCATTGGCCCGTACCGCCGCCTCCTGTTCGCTCTCATTGTTTTGAACGAGCAGCCTGGCAACAGCGGTGTTCAACGCTTCCTGACGCGCCATAAGCGAAAGCCGGATTTGCGCCCGGGCCTCGGGTTCTTTGCCATCGCGCGCAAGCGTAAACATACGGTCTGACGCATCCCAAAACTGCACCACAGAGTTTCCTAAGTATTGCCTCTGCTCGGGCGTACGGTAGGCAATGGAGGTCTGCTCCTCAAGTCGCAGCGCATCCTCCAAATCCACGCGTATGCGTTGGAACTGTCCCGACCACGCGGTGAGGGGATAGGGTTCATCGTTATCGAGCATGTCGCGCATGGCGAGCGCAAGCGAGTTGAGATCGTTCTGGATGCGCAGTAGCTGCAATGAATCTTTGCGATTTCGATCAGCCAGGTTGTGCTGCAGTTCGCGAAGCCCCGAGATCTGCAACGTGATGTACACCGAGTAGGCCACTACGGCGACAACGGTAATGATCAGTCCCAGCAATAGGCCTGCTGTGGGCGATCGGCTGGATTCGAGAAGACGAATCACAACTCAAGAATATATCGCAGATGAGCTAACCACCAGCCTGGTGATGCCCCCAGGCCGTCGAGAGAGCGATCTTGACTGTGTCTTAGCTCCAAAGAGTTCTGCTTTTGCGGTCTTGGCTGGTAATTCAGCGATAGTTTTTCAGGGGCGGTTGGTACCATAGTAGAAGATTCACCCTAAGCTCAGAAGGGAGCATCAGCGTGGCACAGGCGGAGATCAGGCAGTACGAGGCGACGGCATCTTCTACAGACACTTTTGGCCGGGTATTATGCAGTGCGCGGAACCACCACTTCATTGTCGACGGGCCTGAACAGAATGGCTGTCCCGGCGAGGCGATCACCCCCGCCGAGCTGTTTCTCTCTGGCGTGGCTTGCTGCGGCGTGGAACTAATTCAGGTTCTGGCAAAATCGGCAAGCCTTCCGTTGCGGGGGATCAGCGTCAAAATCCACGGATTCATGGACCGTTCAAAACCTGTGCGCCCGGATGTTTCCTTATTCAATTCCGTGCGCCTTCAGTTTCGGATGAAGGGCATCACTGACGCCGGCGCGAAGCAACTGGTGGAGGCGTTCAAGGGCAGGTGACCGCTCTACGGCACGGTCGCGGTCGCGACCCCGGATGTTCAAGTGGAATACCTGATCGAGAATTGAAGGATTGCTCTCGCCCTGCTGGCCGGATTCGACGCATCAATACGCTCTGGCACGAGCCAACTCGTACTCTCATACATGCCTTGGGGGCCTTCCAAATCAGTCTTAGTACGGGGAAGGGCTCGACTACGGCCTTGGCTTCGGTTTAGGTGAGGCATTGACGGTCTGCGGACTTGAGGAGCTGCCTGAGAAATTGGCATTTCCCTGGTAAACTGCGCGGATGCTGTGTGTGCCAATCTCCAGCGGACTCTGCGTGGCTGCGGTACCACTGCTGAGGACGAGCGGAGATCCAAGCTGCCTGTCTCCATCCAGCAAGAATACGGTTCCATCCGGCGTGCTCGTGGAGGTGACAGTGACCGAGAACGATGCCTGCTGGCGGAAGTATGTCACGCCAGGAGATGCCACCAGCGTGGTCTGAGAAGAAGCGCTTCCCTGCGCCATGATTACCTGCGTCAAGACTGGAGATGTGCTGGCAACAAAGTTGCCATCGCCACCATAAACCGCAGTAATGCTGTGCGCGCCAACCGTCAACGATGAGATGGAAGATGAGATAGCAGTGCCATTGCTCAGCATCACTGGCGAGCCCAGATTGCTGCCTCCATCTTCAAACTGCACCGCGCCGGTTGGCGTTCCTGAACCCGGCCATGCCGCCGAAACCGTCGCTGTGAAGGTGATTGCCTGGCCAAAAGATGAGGGATTTGCCGACGATGCAACACTGGTCGAACTGCCATCCTGGTTCACTGTTTGCATGAACGAAGAGCTGGTGCTGCCGGCAAAGTTGCCGTCTCCACTATAAACCGCAGTGATGCTATGCGGCGCGCCGATCGCTAACGATGAGATGGAAGACGAGGTAGCCGTGCCATTGCTCAGAGTCACCGGCGAACCCAGGTTGTTGCCTCCATCTTTAAACTGCACCGTGCCGGTTGGCGTTCCTGAACTTGGCGGTGCCGCCAAAACCGTCGCTGTAAAGGTGACTGCTTGGCCGAAAGACGAGGGATTTGCTGACGATGAAACACCGGTCGAACTGCCATCCGGGTTCACTGTTTGCGTGAACGAAGAGCTGGTGCTGCCCGTGAAGTTGGCGTTTCCCATGTAGACCGCGGTGATGCTGTGCCCGCCAACCGTCAACGATGAGATGGGAGATGAGGTAGCAGTGCCACTGCTCAGAGTCACTAGCGAGCCCAGGTTATTGCTTCCATCCTTGAACTGCACCGTGCCCGTTGGTGTTCCTGAACCGGGTGGCACGGCCAAAACCGTAGCTGTGAAGGTGACCGGCTGGCCGAATACTGAAGGATTTGCCGATGACGATATGTTCGTCGAACTTTGTGCCTGATTTACAGTTTGTGTGGGCAGGGAGCCGGTGTTGCTCGCAAAGTTGCTGTCCCCGCTGTAGACCGCGGTAATGCCATGAGCGCCAACTGCCAAAGACGAGGTGCTGAATGTTGCCGATCCATTGCTCACAGTAACCGGTCCGCCCAGATTCATCGCTGCGTCCTGAAACTGTATCGTGCCCGTAGCACTCACGGGCGTAAGCGTCGCGGTAAAGGTAACTGGCTGTCCAAACGCGGAAGGGTTACTGCTTGAGGTGACGGTTACCGTCGGGCTCTGTTCAAAGACCCGAACATAATCCACCAGAACTGTAGCGGGGCTGGGAGTCGAATTACTGGGAGGTCCGGGGAAATTGCCTCCTACAGCAAGGTTCAACAAAATGAAAAAGGGATGATTGTAAACCCATTGCTTGCCCGCGGGAATGCTTGCCGGAGTCACCGTCAAGAAAGGCTGCGTGTAATCGTCGCGATAGAATTGCATCTGGTCCTGCGACCATATGACTCCATAGGTATGAAAACCTGCGTCGTCTACTCTTCCCCCATTGGGAAAAATAAACTTGCTGCCGATCCCGCTGCCCCCGGAATAGCCGGGTCCGTGAATCGTCGATGACGTCGTCGTTGGCGTGTACTGGGGAACCCATTCCATAATGTCCTGCTCGCCGCAGGTTGGCCAGCCAACGCTGCCACACCGGAAGCTTCATCCTGGCTTCGATTCGTCCATACTGAAATTCGTGCAAGCCTTGGGTCTTCATGCGCGCCGAGGTCCATGTTCCGCTCTGCGTCTTGATGGCTTGAATGACCAGGTTTCCGTTGCCATCCAATTGAGCATTGGGGTTGGCGGTGCTACAGGGCGACGTGTTGTTTCCCGGAGGGCAATAGTATTCCAGTTCAGCATTGCCCCATCCGTTGTTGTTCCCGGTCTCAAAATTCCAGTTCGATGTGTCCGGAGGGCCTATGAGACCGTTGAATTCATCGCTCCACACCAAAGTCCAGGTTTGGGCAGCGCTAGAGGGAACTAAGAACAATAATGTTGCCAGGGTAACCAACAGCCACAACTCAACTCGAGCGTTGGCGTTCGCCCAAAGCTTGCCTGAAGCTCGTTCTGTCAACAAAGGCAATGGCATCAATAATGCGTGTGTTCCATGAAAGAGTTTTTGCTGCTCCCGGAAAGGCCATCAAGTTTCATCGCGTTAAATTAACGGCCCAATCATCTACTTGTTAGCCGTTCCATTATTTTCCATAGGCTCCTGGGGGTTTGCGCCCACCTCGATTGGCAGTTCTGCGGTGCCGAATAGCCCCGTAAGGTTGTCGCGTACGCCGAGGCGAAGGTTGTAGCGGCCAACCGGTAGTTTGATCGGCACCTGCATCGGAAGTCCTTGTTTCTGCACGCGTTCGAAAGTCTTCGGTGGCAAGGGGGCCTCTGCGCTCTGGACTTCGGCTTTGACCAGCTTGCCCTCAGGCGTGAATGCCTGCACCTCAAAATTAAGATTGCAGGATCGCTCATTCTCCGCCCCGGCCTGGAACAGAATGGTTGCCGGATCGACCAGAAATTCGACCTTCACGTCAGCGTTGCGTGCAGGCGGAAGGGCGCGGGCCATGAAAAGGACTTCGGTAGAAGGAAGGGTTCCAGGCGCCAATGCGGTGGAGAGGTCTTTGTCATGGCCTTGATTCCGCCAATTCTGCGGGTCCACGGCAAAATAACCGCGTCTGTGCCGTACCTGAACCCGGCATGGTCCACATTGATCTTGATCTGGCGGAATTTGCCATCCCACTTCTTCTCCGAAGGGTAATATCCGAGCATGTAGTACGAGCCGGATTCCTGCAAGCTCAGACCGATGGCCCGATCGATATCATTGCGGTCGTGAAAGTATCGACCGCCGGTATCAACGGCAGTGCGTTCCAGGGTGTCCTCAGTAGTAGCACGTGCGAAGGTTTCTTTCGCCAGGGCGCGGTTGGCATCAATACCCAGAAACAGTTGACCCTGCGAGTTAAGGCCTGAATTGCCGGGATCAGACATGCTGCCCGTGAATAAGCCTCGGGCGTCGATGGAATAGATGGCAACGTGGGCTTCGTTGAGCAGATTGGTGGTCCGCCGGATCTGGTCGGAGTATTCGCGCGATGTCTCCATGTCCTCTGGTGAGTCGCCAATAATGGAAATCGGGAATCCCGCGGAGAACCACAACAGCACTTTGCGTCCATGTTGTCCAGACATATAGCGCGCGATGTTTTGCAGTGCAGCGAGCGTTGCCGAAACGCGCACATCCTGCGAGAAGTTCTGCGCTTCTTTTTCAAAACGGCGCATCATGTAGGCGATATCTTCAGCAAAGCTTGAATTGGCGCCGCCCGCCGAGCCTGGCAATCCCGGATCGGGGGCCGCAGCGCCGGCTGCTCCTGACAAGTTGGCTTGCGCAGGAACATTGATCACCGGATTCGTGAGTTGTGAAGAATCTACGGTCCTTTCGCCGCCGTTGCGGGCCTGGGCCGGCGCCTGGGCAGCATAACGGTCCAGCGCCGCCTTCAAAAGCTTAGGATCCGAAGTGAAATCCTGGAGCACGAGAACCTTGTTCGTGAGTGCCAGTACCGCAATTTTGTAGCTCGGATCGAAATGATTGGCCAGGAACTTCAGCATCTGTTGCCGCACATAGACTTGGTTCTGAGGAGGGGTATTGAGGCCATCTAGCAACAGAACTGCCACCGTGCCTTCCATCTGCATGGCCTCAGGACGATTGGTCGTCACATGCGGCTGGAGGAGCGGCGGCTGGGTCTTCGGCTGAACCGGCTGATGCACAGTAAATGCGGCGATCTTCTGTGGCTTTCCGTCTTCCAACACGCTAAAGTCGCTTTAGCTTAAGTTCGTGATGGGCTTTCCCGCCTTGTCAACCACAACCACGTCAACCAATACGAGTCGAGTAGTTACGCGAAGAACCGTCTCGCTTGTGGGTGGGACCTGCGGCGCCTTTTGGCCTGCGATAACCGGTGGCAGCATCGTGCATGCGAGCGCGAATACGCATCGGAAGAGAATCTTCTTTGTATTATCCACTACATCCTCGGTTGAGCCCTGTGACGATCAAGAGCGACGTGATTCTAGTCCAAATACGGGCCCGCAATCAACCGTTAACGTTAACGGCGATTCCAAGTGTGAAGAAAAGGCTTTCAGTGCTACTCTAATATGGCCCGCATCGTGCCAAGGCATTGGTTCCTGGATGAAGGGCTCGGGATTTCGACGCCGGTAAGCACGTAATGGTTGAATTCCAGACGTATGAAATGTGTAACCTCGGGCAAATGCAAGATCGAGGGGTTATTCAGAGGGATAACGAATTGCTGCCGGGCGGAGTCATGAAAAACAGAGTCGGGATCAAGCAAATCGCTGAAGTCGCGAACGTCTCTATTGGAACAGTTGATCGCGCTCTAAATGGCAGGTCCGGCATCAGTAAGGCCACACGCCAGCGGGTACTCCGGATTGCAGAAGAATTGCTCTACCAGCCCAACTTGGCTGCTCGGGTACTCTCGAAAGGCCGTTCAAATCTTAGGATAGGTGTCTGCGTTCCGCGCGAGATCCACTTTTACTACGACTACCTCTGGGAAGGAATTCTCAGTGAGGCCAGGCGCTACTCTCAGATGGGAGTCGAATTCCTGAACCGCCCCGCCCCGGCGCTCGGTGAAGGGGATGACGAATTGCTCCGTGGTTTTCTGAAGGATGGAGTACAGGGGATCATCTTGACTCCTGGGAATCCCGATGCAATCACACCTTTGATCAATGAAGCCGAAGAGAAGAATGTGCGCGTCGTTTGTGTAACCACCGATGCTCCCTTGAGCAAACGATCCAGCATTATCAGCGGCGAGCCCAAGCTAGCCGGAGGAATGGCCGGGGAACTGATGGCCAAGTTTGTGCCCCCGGGTGCTCAGGTCGCGATCATCACGGGCCAGTTATACACGGAGGATCAAAGGAAGAAGACCGAAGGTTTTTCCGAATCTTTCCCCAAGTACTGCGAAGAAGGCAGGATCGCGGCCGTTGTCGAGGCCCACGAAGACGAGGATGAGTGCTTTTGCAAGACATTTGATCTGCTGGGCGAGGTTGCGGGCCTTGCGGGTATTTACGTCAATACTGCCAACTGTCTGCCGGTTTGTCGCGCCATCGGCGCACGTAAGCTCGCGGGAAAGGTGAAATTGATCACCAGCGACCTCTTCCCCGATCTGGTGCCTTATTTTGAGAAAGGCACCATTTCAGCCTCTATCCATCAACGACCTCACCGTCAGGGACAACTGGCCGTACGCCGGCTGCTCGACAACCTGCTACAAAATACGCCTTTCACCAAAAATAACTTCCTAAACCCAGGAGTTGTTTTGCAGTCGAATATCCGGCTCTTCCGGGAGATTCAACGACCGCAAAGCAAAACATTGGCTTGGCAGCTTTCGCCACGACCCGGACTGGAAAATTCCCCTGGGAGCTCTCTCGAAAACGTTGAGGATTTCTCTTGGCAACATGACCGGTAACTTCAGACCGCGCTTTTCGTTAACCCATACCTGCCCACAGGAACATCGAATGCGTTTTTTTAAGGTTCTCGTCTCCATCAGCTTATTGTGTGTTTCTTTGTCGGCCCAGAAGGCGCCGGCAAATCCGCCCATCGCCTGGAACTCCCATTTTGAAGACATCGCGCGCCAGGCCGGTCTGACCGTCGTGCACGTGTCATCGCCGGAAAAGCATTACATCATTGAATCGGTAAGTGGAGGCGCCGGCCTGTTCGACTGCGACAATGACGGCAAACTCGACGTCGTCGTAGTCAGCGGCTCCACCGTGGACCGCTTCCGCCAGGGCGGAGACCCTATGATCACGCTCTATCACCAGGGTGCGGACATGAAATTCACAGACATTACGCGGTCGGCCGGATTGACCGCGAAGGGCTGGGGCATGGGAGTTGCAGTCGCCGACTTCGATAACGACGGCCTGCTCGACATCTACGTAACCGGCTATGGGCACAATGTGCTCTACAAGAACCTGGGCAATTGCAAATTCCAGGATGTAACCGAACGCGCCGGCGTAGCTGGCGGGGGTTTCAGCACAGGCGCCGCGTGGGCCGACTACGACCGCGATGGCAACGTGGACCTGTTCGTCTCGCGTTACGTTCATGTGGATATCAATAAGCTTCCCGAGTTTGGCAGCAATGACAAGTTCTGCCGGTTCAAAGGAATGTTGGTTCAGTGTGGCCCCTGGGGCATGGAGGGTGAAAGCGACCTGCTGTTTCACAATCGTGGTGATGGAACATTCGAAGAGGTTTCAAAGAAAGCCGGGGTTGACGATCCCGCTCACCGCTATGGCCTGGGTGTCGTATGGGGCGACTACGACAACGATGGCTGGCCCGATCTTTACGTGGCCAACGATGCCGGGCCGAATTTCCTTTATCACAACAAGCACAACGGTACCTTTGAGGAGACTGGCCTTCTTTCCGGCGTGGCCTTGAGCGCAGACGGCCAGGAATTGGGCTCCATGGGCGTTGACTTTGGCGACTACGACCATGATGGCCGCCTGGATATCCTGGTGACCAACTTTGCCGATCAGCCCGATGACCTTTACCATAATCTTGGAGCGCAAGGCTTTACTGATATGGGGTGGGCTTCCAGGATCGCGCAGGTCAATTTCCCTTTCGTCAAGTGGGGTGCTGGCCTGGCTGATTTCGATAACAGCGGCTGGCTCGACGCCTTTATCGCCAATGGGCACGTTTACCCGCAGGTGGATGCGGTTCCGGGAGGCGTTGCATACCGCCAGCCGTTGCAACTGTTTGCCAACCAGCACGATGGCACATTTGCCAATGTGTCAGCAGCCTCCGGCCTGGCGCAGATACCTCCGGGCTCCTGGCGCGGCGCCGCCTTCGGCGACGTCAACAACGATGGCAATATCGATGTGGTTTTATTGAACATTGGCGAGCCCCCTGCGCTGCTGTTGAACCATGTC
>QIAW01000354.1:1271-2828 GCA_003225655.1 Acidobacteriota bacterium | reverse complement strand
AAATCCAGAAACTTCTGGTGATGTCGTAGCGAAAGATGTAACTCACCAGCAAGGGGCCGGGAATAAAGAGGGCAATGCCTCCAGCCGCCAGTGTGGCGAAATATTTCCCCAAGCTCCACCCGGCCTCGCCACTCTCCAAAGTCTTGGCCTCGCGCCGGGCGTAGTAGCTGGTTACCCACAGATACTGTGCCGAGTGCATGACCGCTAGCATGCCGGCGCTATAGAGAGTTTGCGGCTGGCGCCAGCCGTAACCAAGATCCAGAACGTTGGGCAGAACGAACCACATGATTTGTGTGGAAAAAAGCGTGAGCGGGGCCAGCAAGGCGCGTACGCCCACCTGCCGGATCAGCCGGTAAAAAGCGAAGCCACTCAAGCACGCGAATGCAACCCCGCAGATGATTCTGCCTAAGAAGCTTGCGCGGCCAGAAATTCCCAGCGAAAGCAGCAGAGGATTCTGCGACGGGCCGGTATGAAAATTGATGAGCAGCATCAGATACGAAATCAGGAAGGCCCCGTAAAGAGCGCGCCGTTCGGCCGTAGTGGGTGCGGCGCCGTTGCGGCGGGCGAACATCATCAGCAATCCGTAATTCTGGCCGGAGTAGTGCCATGGGCTCCAGTTGATGTAGAGCGTGAAGACCCAGGGCAACAGCTTGAGCGAGGTGTGCGTCAGGATGGCCGTCAATATCAGCAGTGCCGTAGCGTGAACGGTGAAGACGCGGTACTTGGAAAAATCTTCGCGCGTGCCGTAGGCGCGGTAGATGGTGGCCATGAAGTGGGGATAGTTAAATACCAGCGCGAGCGCGTAAAAAACCATGGCCAAACCTGCTGCGCTGGATTGCGACAGAGCATAGGTGAGCAGCAGCAGAGGCGCCGACCAGGCCCCGCAGCCGACAACAAGATCAAGCGCGGGCGTGTAAAGCCAGCTTCCCACCGCGCGGGCCGGCGAGTTTGTCGATGGAACCGTTTTTCTGCTCTGTATTTGGCGGTTCTTGGCCATGAGCTTGTATTAATACTGCGAGGGATTTGTGAGCTGGACTGTATCGCGCTTCGAGAGGCAATGCAAGATACGAAGCGCCATGCGCTTTGATGGATGCATTCTAGCGCGCGCCGACGTCGTGCCCGCTCACGCCCATTTTTTGCCAGGTCGATCCCTGGAAGCGGTTGAATTCCGCCTGGGCCTGCTGGAACTCCTGGCGACGGGCGTTCAACGAGTGTATTTTGTCGTTGAATTCCTGCAGTTCCGCATCATCTGTGATCACGAGCTGGCCGTAGCGCATGTTAAAGTCTGCGTGGTGCAGCTCGGCGTAGTTGTAGACGTCGTCCATAGCATCGACCCAGGCTTTTTCGGTCGAGGTGGCGTGCTGGCGCGGGACCATGCTTTGGGCAAGGCCTTTATTGAATCCCTCGACTATGGTTTCGCGTTCCGAGGCGGAAACGTCATCGAACTGGTGGCGGAAGCTCTCCATAAGCTGCTGCAGTTGCTGTTCCTGTTGCGCGTCAAGACCATAAGCGGCATGCAACTGCTTGAGCCCCTCGCTGGCCGAGCTGGGATCGACG
>QIAW01000354.1:0-1258 GCA_003225655.1 Acidobacteriota bacterium | reverse complement strand
TTGGCCAGATAATCCTTATTCAACTGGATGAGTTTGCGAAACAGGTCTCGTAGTTGGGTATCCAGCTTGTTTTCGCCGAAAAGCGGTTTCTGTACCGGTTGCAGCCCTGCGGCCTCGCGCATGAGACGCGCAACCTTCTGGTCTGAGTTTTCGAAGCTCGAGCTGAAGCCCCTCCCAAAACCTATGGCAAAGCCAATGAAAAATGGGCTGAGCAACAGCAGCACTCCGCCCACGATGGCAACGATCAACCAGGTGTTCTGCTTCTTTTGTGGCGGTGCCGCGAAAACAGGGACCGCCTGCTGAGAAGCAAAGAGCTTCTGTCCGCACGAAGTGCAATATGCCGCGTTGTCAGCGTTGGGTCTTCCGCAACTAATGCAATACATGGCAGCCTCGCTGGTTTTGGGTGTTGTTTGCTGGATTGTACTTCACACGCGGGGCAGAAAAAGGAGATTTTTTTAATCGTAGACGCGTTACCCCCGCATCAAAGGGAAGCCGCCTGCTGGTGCCGCCGCGCCTGAATCTCGATGTAGACGTTAATCAGCGAAACCGCGGCGGGTGTGACCCCAGGGATACGCGAGGCCTGCGCCAATGTGCGCGGGCGCACCCGCTGCAGCTTTTCGTTCATCTCGCGGGAGAGGCCGCTGACCGACTTGTAATCGAACCACTCGGGAATGGTGCGTTGCTCGGCTTTCTTCAGGCGCTCGATGGCGCGTTCCTGCTGCTGCAGGTAACCGGCATACTTAATGTTGGTTTCCACCGTCTTGAGCTCGTTGCGCACCGCCGCGGGCAAAGCACCCTCGCCGCGAATGTACTCCGCCGCGCGCGGATCAATCTGACTGATGGTCTCAGGAACCAGTTTGCACAGAATTGGCGCGAGCTGTTCCATGGTGACCTCGGGACGCTTGAGAAGCTGGGCAAGAGCAGCGCCGACTGCGCTGTTCAAGTACTCAGTACTCAGTACTCGGTACTCAGGCAAGTTCTCAGCTCTCAGCTCTCGGTTCTCAGAAGAAGAGGTTCGAGTTTCATGTTTCGAGTTTCCAGCGAGAGATTCTTCATCAGACTGAGCATCTTGAAGATCCGCGTTGGCTGAATGCTGAATGCTGAGTGCTAAGTGCTTCTCAACCAGTGCTGAGTGCTCTCGTGTAAACTTTGTTTTCTCCAGCAGCTCCGTGATCTGCTTCAATCTTTCTTGCTTAGCAACGTAGTCACTCCAAGCCTGATCGCCGATCAATCCCACGCGCCGGCCATGCGGCGTGAG
>QIAW01000342.1 GCA_003225655.1 Acidobacteriota bacterium | reverse complement strand
GCCGCTTCAGTTCGGCGAGGCAGCTCTCGTAATCCTTTCCGGCAATAAGCAATATGTTTCCGTTTTCAATTTTCAATGCGCGGCGCTTCGAACTCCAAAAGATTCATGTTCTTCCTAGATTTAAATCCCCAAATTTTGGAATCAGCGGAGTCGAATCCCGCTCTTGCCATCGCCGCCGCACCTCCGCGAGGATTGCAGCGCGGTTCTCTTCCATCTTTGCCATGATAGCACAGTGTGCTCCGGTTTGTTCATGACGCGCGCCCCAGATCAGCAACTCCAGCATCACCGGCGCCAGGTCAATTCCCTTCTTGGTCAACCTGTAGTTCATCCTTCGCCCATCCGTCTCTTCCACTTCGGAGCAAATGATTCCAGCCGCTTCAAGCTTCTTTAGACGGTCGGCCAGGATATTGGTGGCAATGCCCTCGCCCGATTCCTGGAACTCTTTGAACGTCCGAAGACCGCGGACCATCAGATCGCGGATGATCAGCAACGACCAGCGATCTCCAAACTTCTCCAGCGAGATGCTCACCGGACAGCCGGAGCGGCGTTTCGGCTTGGACTTCAGAGGCACAGACCGGCAGACTATCAAATATCACTTGCAATATGCAAGTTAGTTGAAAAACTCAATTTCCGTATCACATCCAAGGGTATTAGGGACCAAAGTATCAGAGCCGGAACACTAGAGCTGGTTTCATAAATGCTCTCGGCCCTGGGAAGCAACTGCCACAGGGGCTAAAGTATATTTATAGGGCCGTTACGGCACGGATAAATCTGTGCCCTGATACAACGCTATTTATGAACCAGATCTAGCCTCTTACCTGTCCGGTACCGGTGATCTCATACTTGGTCGAGGTGAGCTCTTCCAGTACGAAGGGGCCGCGGCAGTGCAGTTTTTGGTTGCTGATGCCGATTTCGGCGCCGAAGCCGAACTCGCCGCCATCAACAAAGCGGGTGGAGGCGTTCCAGAGCACGGCAGCCGAATCCACTAAGCGCATGAACTGGCGGGCATGGGCTTCGTCGCTGGTCACAATCGCTTCCGAGTGCTTGGTGGAGTATTGGTTAATGTGAGCAATGGCTCCATCCAAACCGGGAACAACTTTGATCGCCATGCACAGACGCAGATACTCTTCCGGCCAGTCTTTTGCTTCCGCCGGACACACCTTTTCACTGCCCGCCAGCGCTCGGGCCTGCTCGTCACCGCGCACCTCGACTCCGCTCTCCAGTAACTTCTTCACAATACGGGGAAGATAGGCAGCGGCAATGCGCTGGTGAACCAGCAGCTTTTCCGCCGCGTTACACACCGAGGGACGCTGCGTCTTGGCATTGATGACAATGGCATCGGCCATATCGAGGTCGGCGGATTCATCCACAAAGATGTGGCAATTCCCAGCCCCGGTTTCGATCACCGGAACCGTCGCGTTCTCGATGACAAAATCGATCAGTGGCTGCCCGCCGCGCGGGATCAAAACATCAATAAAGCCGCGGGCCTGAATCAGCTCCTGCACAGAGGCGCGGGTAGATGAATCCAGCAGTTCAATGGCGCCTTGGGGAACTCCGGGCACACTGCTCAGAATCTCGACCAGGCGGCGGTTGCTGTGGGCCGCCTCTTTGCCACCGCGCAGCACGATGGCATTCCCCGTCTTGATGGCAAGAGCGACGGTATCCACGGTGACGTTAGGACGCGATTCATAGATGATCCCAATCACGCCCATGGGAACACGCACTTTGCGGATGCGCAAGCCATTGGGGCGGGTCCATTCCTTAAGGATCTCGCCAACCGGATCGGCAAGTTTGGCGACATCAAGCAACATCTGCGCCATTTCAGCAATTCTCTGAGGCGTGAGCAGAAGACGGTCACGCAGCGCGCCCTCGATGCCACTCTCATCGAGATCTGCCTGGTTGGCCGAAAGAATGCTCTTCTGCTCCGATTCAATCGCCTGCGCCATGTTTTCCAGCAGCGAATTCTTCTCTGCCGTCGAAAGCTGGGCGGTGCGGGATGCCGCATCGCGGGCGCGAAACAGTCTCTCTTGCGTGGAGAGCGCGTTATTGAGGGTGGTAGCCATATCCCAACGATTCGGGCAAATTCATTTCACTTTCTGTCGCGGCGGAAAGTAGGTGCCGATTTTGCGGGCCATGGCCCGGGAAATTGCCTCCGGCTCTCTGCCGTTTACGATGGCCACGTGCACTCCGCTTTCGCTGGCAACCTTGGCAGCACGCAGCTTGGAGCGCATGCCGCCGGTCCCCAGATGACCGCGGCCGTTGCACACGGCTTCCATCTCGGGCGTAAGTCTTTGCACGGTGCGCACCAGGCGCGGACCCTTGCGGCCGTTGGGGATATAGAAGCCATCCACGTCGGTCAGCATCAACAGCCAGTCTGCCTCCACGGCTTTGGCCAGCAAGCCGCTGAGTTCGTCATTATCGCCGAATGCGCCCACCAACTCACGGACCGAGACACTGTCATTTTCGTTCACGATGGGCACCACACCCAGCTTGAGCAACCGCTGCAGTGCGTTCTGCAGGTTCTTATAACGGATGGGCGAGGTGAAATCGTCGCTCGAAAGCAGCAGTTGAGCAACAACCTTCTTCCCGAAAAACAACTGCTCGTAGGTGTGCATCAGCAAGCTCTGGCCGACAGCCGCGCAAGCCTGCATGAGCGGGACCCCGGTAGGCCGCTCGGCGAGCGACAGGCGCGACATTCCTGAGGCAATGGCGCCGGAGCTTACGATCAGGTACTCATGGCGCGACAGGTCGAATTGATCTACCAGGTTGCGAAGCTGGTTGGTATCGATCCTGCCGTTTCAACGCCGGTTTGCCCCCGAATGCCTTGCCCGAGGGGTTGAGCAGCAGATAATATTCCATATAGGCATCCAAAGCACCCAAACTAAAGATTGAGGGGCAGGTCCCATGAATTTGGCAAAGATAAAAGCAGTGCTGGCGGGGTTGGGCTATCTGGCGATTGTGTCTTTAGCTGCGTACAACCTGCGCGGCGAATTATTTGGCAGCAGCGTTCCTCTAGCCTCTGCCAACTCTACACCAGTTGCCACAGCACCGGTTGCGGCAACGCCTGAGCCTGCGGTCCAGAGTGCTTCCAACTCTGGAAGCGCCAGCGCGCAAAATGATCAGAAGACGCCTCAACAGGCTTCACAGCCGACGCTCAAAACGGAAAAGCCGGCCGCACCGGGTAAGCAGGCATCCGCACAGGAAAAGACATCAGCACGCACGCAGCAGTCATTGGTGCCGGTCGCCGGCAATGGCTCAGTCGCCGCTGGGGAGCGCCTGCCCAATTTCCTGCTCACCGGCTTGAACGGCAACACCTTGAACGAAAGCACACTGCGCGGCCACAAGACTTTGTTCATCATTGTGAGTCCCACATGCCCGCACTGCCAGAAGGAGCTCAAACTGCTGCACGAGATCCAGAATGATTATCCCTCCATCGAGCCGGTATTCGCCTCGGTGTTTCCCCTGAACGAAACCCGGCCACTTGCTGACATGACCGGCGAAAGCGACCATATCTATACCGGAGCGCGAGATTTGGCAACCAGCCTGGGAGTAACCGGTGTTCCCTTCCTGATGCTGATTGACGAAAAGGGCATCGTGCGCGCCATCAGAAAGGGCGAGCTTCAGGAACCGGACTTTCGCGACATCCTAGGACGATTCGCCCGCGGCGAGCAGGTGCCCCAGGTGTCACAGTTACGCAATTGGACTTCGCTTCCAGGAGACCAAGCATAATGGCTTCGAAAGCTGTCTCTTATCTCGACCGCGGGATCCTGCCGATTCGCATCCTGTTCGGTGCGTTGTTTTTGTATACCTCGCTCTGGCACGGAATGCATGGCGCGAAATTTCTGCAATCCATCAGGGACTACCAGATCGCCCCCGGCTCACTCGTCCCCTGGAGCGGTTTTCTGTTCATCGCGCTTGAGGCTGGCGTCGGCATTGCTCTTGTCTTCGGATATTTCGTCCGTCCGGTGGCGATTGCAGCGGCCGTTTTGCTCTCGGTCTTTACCATCGCGATGGTGAGCGCAATCGTTCGCGGATTGGATATTGCCTGCGGCTGCGGCCTGGGCGACACACAGGTCGGTTGGCTCGATGTCGCGAGAGACGTGTTATTGATTGCAGTTGCTTTGCTGATTGCCTGGCGCACCGGCAAAGAACGCGTGCCCCAAGTGCAGACCGCGTAGTTGTGCTGGCTGCCTGACTAACATTTCAATCAGAACAGAGTCGTTATTGTGAGAGCAGATCCACCTCACCGGGTCTGTATCGCCGGAACAAGATTCCCTCATGATGAGGGAGGAGTTAAATGCAGATGCGAAACCGGATTTTCCCATTCTTTTGTTGTGCCCTTGCGGCCGTTGCCATTTTGGTGAGCGGCTGCCAGAAATCCGCCAAGCGTTATCACCTGAAGGGGCAGGTGCTCAGCAAGAATTCCAACGCCGTCCAGGGGGTACAGCCGGGTGACGCTATTGAAGCTGACGTGGTGGTCCCCACCAACGGCGGCGACTACTGGCTTGACGACGTGGTGATCACCAACGGACCGCAAGGACCGATCAAGGCGGCGCTGGCTCCGCGTCTGCTGATGCCCGGCGATTCCATCCCTGACGTGGCGCTTACCAACCAGGATGGCAGAACCCTTCACCTCAACCAGCTCAAGGGCAAAGCCGTGCTGGTGAGCTTCATCTATACCCGCTGCCCACAGCCCACGTTTTGCCCGCGAACCAGCAGTCAGTTTGCATTCATTCAGGATGAGTTGGCCAAGAATCCGAAGGACTACGAGAAGACGCATCTGCTGAGCATCACCCTCGACCCCAGCTACGACACCGCGCCGGTTCTCAAAAAATACGGCTTGGCCTATATGAACAATGATGCTTCTGGATTCGTCCACTGGGATTTCGCCTCGACCGCAACCAGCGATCTGAGCAAGCTCGCGCAGGCTTTTGGCCTGGAGTACTTCCAGCAGGATAATCAAATTGTCCACTCCATGAAGACCGTGCTGCTGGGACCCGATGGAAACGTGGCCAAGAGCTGGGAAGGAAACGAATGGAAGACCGGTGACGCCCTCGCCGCGCTGCAAGAAGCCGCCCACAAGGCCCTGGCGGAAGAGAACGCGAAACATTACCGGCTGAAGGGTTCCATCACCGCGGTCAACAAGGACAAGCTGGAAATCACTGTCAAGCA
>QIAW01000341.1 GCA_003225655.1 Acidobacteriota bacterium | reverse complement strand
TGTTCGTGTTCACCAACCGCCGGCGAACGGCGCTGAAGCTTTTGATTTATGACGGCCAAGGATTTCTGCTCATCTTGAAACGATTCTCGCAGGGGCGTCTGCGCTGGTGGCCCGATGGAGCAGAAGCTGGACATGCGCTGGCGGCTCGCGAGCTCCATATTCTGTTGTGGAACGGGCATCCGCAGAAGATGGCATGGGCTCCGCTGTGGCGGCCGCTACATCCTACATCCGCAGCACCGAATGGTAGTTCCATGGCAGCCACAGCTCCACATTTCGGCGCAACTCATACCGATGCTCGAGGAGAGTTTGCAAGTAACTAAACGGATTCACGCCAGACTGGGTGGCCGTCTTGATCATGCTCATCAAGAGGCTGCCCACATCGGCCCCATGGCTGGTCTTGAAGAAGTAGGCGTTCTTGCGGAGTAAAATCGGCAGCTTCAAGATGCGCTCGACGAGATTGTTGTCCAGCGGCGCACCCACGTGCCTGCAAAACCCCATCAGGCCGTCCCAGTGCGTCTTCAGGTATTCGACGGCTTTTCCCAACGGGCTGTTGGGCTCAATCAAGCGTTGCTCCTGCTGCTGGATTAACCATTGTTTCATCTGTTCCAGCGCCGGTTGACTGTGCTGCTGGTGGTAATTCAAGCGAGCGGTATTATCGAGGCTGAACCGTTGGATTTCGGCTTCGTGCTTGTAGAGCAGGCGGATCGCTTCCAGAACGGGCGCGCATTCCTGAGGATAGAAGTCCTTGATCTCGAAAAACTGCCGTCGGGCATGGACCCAACATAGCAACACAATCACTCGTAGAGGATCGGGGAAGTTGCTCGACAGCGCGTCACTCATCTGCAGTGGTGGCGGCATTTGCGCCGGCCTTTCGGCCTTGAGCAACTCCAGCACTTTCTTTCCCGCTGCATCCGCGCCAGTCAAGTACAGGGTCATCCAATGGTTTTCCACTCGTGCCACCACACCCGTGGTGAACTGCTTCTTGCCGGCTTCCAAAACCAGGCTCCACGTATCATCGATGAACAGCAATTCGGCGCGTGCCGCTTGCCGGCGCATTTCCAGATAGACCGGAAGCACCGCGTCGGCCACCTCCTCGACGAGTCCCCATTGGGTTCCGGCCGGCAAGGGAATCTGCTGATAACCCTGCTGCTTCTCCATGCGGTAAAACGGCAGGCCGCTGCCGTACTTCATCATCGCGACACTGACTTTTGCGCTGGCGTGGTACTTTTCCTCGCCCGCTTCCTCAGGCAATTTCCCCTTGAAGATCTCCCCACAGGTGTCGCACCGCAGACGCTCGATCTTGTACTGATCCGCCGTCACCGGCGCACTGCCTTTGATCCGAATGACGATTTCCGCCGCCATCGGCCGCAAGCTCCCCTTGCCGCACAGGGGGCAAGCATCTCCCGCTTTCTGGCCGCAAACCGGACAGACTTTCACCGCCGCATTCTCATACGCGCTGGCCGGATGGCGCCCGTGGCCTTTCCTCCGGGATTGTTCTCCATCGTCGGGATTCTCCGGCCCCGCTCCGGTCCCGCTTTCTCCCGAAGCGGTTTTGCCGCTCCCCGCCGGTGGCGGGGAATCCGATGGAGGCTTCTTGGGCTTATCTTTCTCGGTCGGTTTCCCAAACAAGAGACGCGTCAGTTTTCTCATCCGGACCCGGCCGTATTCCATGACCCGGACCAGCTTCAGCAATAAATCCAGATACCCCTGTAGCCGATCCCAATCGTCTTCGTCGATTTTGCGCTTCTCGATGCGCGTCCGTAGCGCCTCGACTTCCTCGGCTTTGATCTGCGATTCCTTGGTCGATTCCTCAGGTTTTCGGCTCTTGCGCCCACTCATCCACCTTACCGTAGCAATCGCTCCACGATTTGTCCACTTCAAAATGCGCTGATCCCAAGATTTTTTTCTAACCTGTGGACAAACCTTGCCAGTTGGGTTAATTTAAGCTGGATGAATCTCGATGGAAATTGCGCGCAACCGCGCACCGCCACTCCCATCGCATGATGGAGCGGGCGCCCATCATCTATTCCGGACGAAGCTTCTCCCCGGAAGATCTCGCCTTGATGCGTCAGGCCGCCACAGACTATGCCTCACTAGGAATCACCGAAATCGCCCGCACCATCTGCGAGTGGCTGGATTGGAGACGGCCCAACGGCCGGTTGAAGAATCACGAGTGCCGCTTATTGCTGGAGCGGCTCGATCATCAGGGAATCTTAAAACTTCCGCCTCTGCGCCGCTCCGGCTGCCGTGGCCCTCGCCCTGTCGCTGTCGAGGCCAGTAGCGATGATCCCACCCCGATCCAAAGCTCTCTGGCAGAGTTGGAGCCGATGCGTTTGGTTTTGGTTGAAAAATCCGAAAGCGCGCTGTGGCGCCAGTTGATGGAACGCTTTCATTACCTGGGTTGCCGTACACCTGTCGGCGCTCACTTGCGTTACTTCGTCAAATCCGGCGCCGGCCAAATCCTGGCGTGCTTGTTGTGGACCAGTCCGGCATGGAAAATGGCCGCCCGCGATGCATGGATCGGCTGGAATTTGCAGCAGCGCTCGCGCAATCTACAGTACATCGTCAATAACAGCCGCTTTCTCATTCTCCCTGCCGTTCACGTGAAAGGATTGGCTTCCACGATCCTGGCTCGTTCGGCCCGCCAGCTCCCGCAGGATTGGCGCCAACATTATGGATATTCGCCAGTCTTGCTGGAAACCCTGGTCGACGGCTCGCGCTTTAAGGGAACTTGCTACCGGGCGGCCAACTGGATCTTCTTGGGAAACACCGCCGGTGGCAACAGAACCGATCGCCTTCAACGCAGCGTGCCCCGCCCCCCTAAACTCATCTTTGTTCTTCCCCTTCATCGTTCCGCTCAGCAGCGGCTCTGCCT
>QIAW01000340.1 GCA_003225655.1 Acidobacteriota bacterium | reverse complement strand
GAAGAGCACGTTGTTGTAGATGGTGTTCTCGTAGAACAGGCCGGCGCCGGCACGGAAGACGGTCTTGCCGTTCTTCCAAGGGTCCCAGGCGATGCCAAACTGCGGCGCGAAGTTGAGATTGTTCTGGCGAATGGGGTCACCGAGATTGGGGAAATTGGGCAGCAAGTTGTTTAACGCAGGAATGCCGGGCAAATCACTGTCAGTGCGCCCGGTATCGCGCAGATAGCGCACGCCGTAGTTGAGCGTGAGATTGCTCAGCACTTTCCATGTGTCGCCGACATAAAAGGCGAGGCGGTTATCCGGGCCGAGGCCGCCGGCGGGAAATCCGAAAGCGGGATGTTCGGTGGAGAACCCCTGACCGTTGCCCATGTCGATGAACGCAACGGGATAATCCAGAGGATTGCCGGGATCGCAGGCACGTGCCCCGCACAGAGTTGGGTCGAAGAGGCTGGGATCGGAAATCACCACCGGCGCAATGCTGAAGAATTTGGCAAAGCCGCCGCCCTGAATGTGGTTGAAGGCAAAGCCATAGCGCACAATATGTGCGCCCAGGGTTTTGCTGCCGTCGTACTTTATCTGGCGGTTGCTTTGCGGTGTGGTCTGCGGCGCCAGGAAGTTAGGACCGACTGCCACCGGGCCGACAAAAATGGAAATCCCCAGACTGGAGAACGGCAGGTTCAAAGCCTTGACCGCATCCACAATTCCGTTTTGAAATTTTAGATATTCGAAACGGACGCTATGAGTGAAGCTGCCAGTGGTGAAATCAATGCCGGTGACGTGCGAGCGGGTGTAATCCTTGTTGTCATAGACCTGAAAGCTGGATGCGAAGAACGTGGCCGCAGTTGAATTCTGGAAGTAGCTGAAGCGGTAAAAAGCCTTCGCGTTCTTAGCAAGCTGGTAGTCTACGCGTCCTAGCACTTCGCCTTCGCGGAAGGGAGCGGGAAAGGTTCCGGAGAGAGAAGTGAACGGATCGGGCAGGGCGACTGGCGCCTGCAAATCCTGCTTGGTGCGCTCGCCATCGAGGAAGAAAAAAAGCTTGTCTTTGATCACCGGCCCGCCCAAACGGCCGCCAAATTGGTGGCGCTGGAAGGGTGAGTTAATGCCGACCGGGTGGGGCAACGCGGCCGCGGCGGCGCTATCGCGAAAAAGATAGAAAGATTCGCCGTGCCAGTTGTTGGTTCCCGAGCGGGTAACGACGTTCACTGCGCCGGAGGACGTGAGCTCGTTGGAGAGATCGAGATTCGATTGGCTGAGCTGAAATTCCTGAATGGCGCTGGCGGGGATATCCTGCGTAGTGGTGCCGACGGTTTCGTCGCTGACGTCTACGCCATCCACCTCAATACGCGCGGTGCGGCCGAAGCGTCCACCGAAAGAGAGCGACGAATAACCGACCTTGGTGGGATCGAAGTTGGTGCCATCCTGAATTTGCACGCCGGGCTCGAGCTGCGCCAGGTCAAGAAAGTTGCGGCCGTTGACGGGAAGATTTTCAATCTGGTTGGCGGTGAGCACGCCCTGCACCGTAGCTTGTTCGGTGTTTACATTCACGGCGGCGCTTTCGACGTTCACCACCGTGCCCTCAGAGCCGACTTTCATTTGAATGATGGTGGGGCTGACTACGCCAACGCGCACCGTGACCGGCACCTGCATGGTCTGGAAACCCTTGTTCTCGGCGCGTACCACGTAGTCACCTGGCGGAAGCGCGCCGGTGGAGAAGCCCCCACTAGAGGTGGTATTAAATGTGAGTCGCTGACCGGTAGCCTGATTGGAGACAGTGATCTTGGCGCCGCTCAGCACCGCGCCCTGGGGATCTGTGACCGTGCCTTCGATACTGCCGGTGGCGATAGTCGCCTGGCCAAACATGGGCGCTGCGGGCAGAATCAAGAGCGTGAGCAGCAAGAAAACTTGGAGTAACCGGGGGGAGACAAACATGAGGTCCTCCTAATGCGGTAACAGACTAGAAAAAACCGGAGAAGTTACTTCGAAAACCCCACGACAAGAGTGGCGCTCACAAGGTGAGTGGCACGCCGATATCCAAGCCGAGATTCTAGCAGAAGCCATTGAAAACAAAAGGAACATGCCTTACAGGCCTACGGCGAGAATCCAGAAACCTAAAGCTTAGCTATGAGCTTCCATATGGAGCAGAAGCAGCTATTGCGGAGTTACTCTGGCTTGGAGGTGTAATAGCCGGCGCGATGGCGGATGGTTAAGTTTTCGCTGTTGCTCTGAGGGATTTGAATCTCGATGCGCCGGAAGTCGGAATCGGCCAGACGCTGCTTGGGATAATAGGCCAGCAGATACTGCGTGCGCAGCTCCTGGGAAATCTCCTGAAAGGCGCGGTCGAGCTGCGGAGTGGAAGCTGCGTAGTAATACTTGCCGCCGGTGTCGTGCGCAAGCTGAATGAGCGCGTGCTCGCCGCCAGTGTTGCGTCCCGGGCTGGCTTCGATGGGCACGATGATGATGCTGTACAGAATCGCCTCCGCCTGCTGGGCGCGGCGCAAAGCTTCCTGGTAATTCACGCTGCTGGCGGTATCGCCGCCATCGGTGATCACCACCAGCACTTTGCGTCCCTGGCGATCTTGCAGAGCTTGCGAGCCGAGATAAATCGCGTCATATAACGCAGTGCTGGAGCCGACTTTCACGCGATCAATGCCGCCATCAATCTGCGACAGGCTGGAAGTAAAGGGAACCAGCTCTTTGACATCGCGCTCGAATTGATACAAAGCCAAAGCATCGTGATGGGCGGGATCGAGCACGTCGCGCACGAAGCTGCGGGCGGAGCGCAGCTCGAACTTCAAATCGTCGCGCGTGCTGAGCGAAGAATCTATGGCCAGCACGATGGAGAGCGGCAAGTTCGATTGCCGCGCGAAAATAGCGGTAGTCTGCGGCACGCCGTCTTCTAAGATTTTGAAGTCTTCTTTCTTCAGGCCGGCGATGGGCGCGCCGCTGGCGTCGGTGACCGTGGTGAAGACGTTCACCAACTTGACTTCGACTTTGAGCGTGGAGTCGTCGGCACTCTGCGCGGCGGACCAACCCATGAGCGCGAAAAATAGAAGCAGATGGAGCGGCTTCTTCATCGGTAACAAATAGTTTAGATGTTTTGAAAGTCGGTTTCGCCCGAATTAAAGGATGGATGCATATGGCCAACGATAAGACTCTTCGCCAGCATTTAGTTTCTCTGCTTAAAGGCGGAAGCGCGCACGCCACCTTCGACGCGGCGGTCAAAGACTTTCCTGCCGAGCTTCACGGTA
>QIAW01000339.1 GCA_003225655.1 Acidobacteriota bacterium | reverse complement strand
GCCACAGACTCCCATCGCAAGGCGGCAGCGGTTGACCCGGAGATCAAGACCGGAAACCTGCATCGCCTGAACCGCATTGAAGGACAGATCCGGGGGCTGCAAAAGATGGTGCAGGAGGACCGCTATTGCGCTGACATCCTGGTGCAGATTTCCTCAGTGCAAGAGGCGTTGCGCGGTGTGAGCAGGGAACTGATGCGTAACCACCTGCGGCACTGCGTTACCCAGGCGGTGCAGAAGGGCTCAAGGCAAGAAGCCGCGGGCATGTATGAAGAGATTGTGGAATTCATGTTCAAGAACGGCAGGTAGCTCTTTAGCTGAATTCTTCAGCCCCTTGGATTTTGCAAAGCAGGCGCTTGCTTCAGCATCCCAGGAATCTCTCAGATGTGTGGGCAAGAAAGATCCTTCGACTCACTGCTCTCGCTCAGGATTTCACCTGCGGGCTCAGACGCCCGCAAGCGGCTCAAGATATCCACAAGAGAGTCGGCGAGACGCCGGCGCTACTCCGAAAGGTTGGCATACGTGAATCAGAGAGAAAATCAAAGCACGACATTTGTCGATCCGGTTTGCGGAATGATGGTTCTGCCGGAGAAGGCAAAAGCAAAGGTCGAGTACAAAGGCCAGAGCTATTACTTCTGCTGTGCCGGATGCGCACAGAAATTCCAGGCTGACCCGGGAAAATACCTGAATGCGCCCAAGCCTGGTCTGATTCAACTGGGTGGCATGGCAGCGCCGGCACATGCGTCCCATGCGGGAATGCCGATGGCCAGCCCGCCAGCGCAGGCATCCGCACCTCCAAGTGGCTCTCGGAGCGCCTCTAAAACCAAAGTCGAATACATCTGTCCCATGGACCCCGAGGTGCTAAGCGACAAGCCAGGGGCGTGTCCAATTTGTGGCATGGCGCTGGAGCCGCGCACGCTGACGCTGGAGGCCGCACCGGAAGGGAATGGCGAGCTCGCATCCATGACCCGCCGCTTTTGGATAAGTGTGGTGCTGGCGCTGCCATTGGTGGCGGTCTCAATGGCGCAGATGTTTACGGGAGGCGGTGCACCCTGGTTCGGTGCTATCGCACCGTATTGGAATTGGGTGCAACTCGCGCTGGCGACGCCTGCGGTCCTGTGGTGCGGCTGGCCGCTGCTGGAGCGCGGCTGGAAATCTTTTCTCACGCGCCACCTGAATATGTTCAGCCTGATCGCCGTCGGGACCGGCGCCGCTTACATCTACAGTACTGTCGCCACTATCGCCCCCTGGATTTTTCCTGCTTCCTTCCGTGGAATGAGCGGGAAGCCGGATGTCTACTTTGAAGTAGCGGCGGCGATTGTTGCCCTGGTTCTGCTGGGCCAGGTGATGGAGCTAAAAGCGCGGGCGCAGACCAGCGCGGCCATACGGGCATTGCTTGATCTTTCTCCCAAGATTGCTCACCGCCTGGCGACGGATGGCGCGGAGTCAGACGTGCCCTTGGCAGAGGTGCATCCGGAGGACCTGTTGCGAGTGCGTCCAGGGGAGAAGGTGCCGGTGGATGGCACGGTGCTGGAAGGGAAGAGCGCGGTGGATGAATCCATGATTACCGGCGAATCCATGCCAGTAGAGAAAGAGCCTGGCAGCAAAGTGATCGGCGGCACTTTGAACACGACGGGGTCGTTTGTGATGCGGGCCGAACGCGTGGGCAGCGAGACCCTGCTGGCCCAGATCGTACGCCTGGTCGGCGAGGCGCAGCGCAGCCGCGCCCCGATTCAACGCATTGCGGATGTTGCCGCCGCATATTTTGTGCCCGCGGTTTTCGCCGCGGCGCTCATCACTTTTGCCATCTGGGCGTGGATTGGGCCCGCACCGCGCATGGCGCATGCGCTGGTTGCGGCGGTGGCGGTGCTGATTATCGCCTGCCCATGCGCGCTGGGGCTGGCTACGCCGATGTCGATCATGGTCGGGACAGGGCGTGGCGCCTCGGCTGGAGTCCTGATCAAAGATGCTGAAGCGCTTGAGGCCATGGAAAAGATTGACACGCTGGTTGTGGATAAGACCGGGACCCTTACCGAAGGCAAGCCTGAACTGGTCAACATTGTGCCTCTGAATAGTATGCGAGAGGAGGAACTGCTGGCGTTCGTGGCTGGCGTGGAGCGCAGCAGTGAACATCCGTTGGGACGTGCCATCGTACGCGCGGCGGAGAAGCGCGGGGTGACAGCTTATCCCACCACCAGTTTTCAATCTTTGAGCGGCGCCGGAGTTCAAGCAACAATTAAAGGAAGAGTTGTAATTATAGGAAATGAAAAGCTCTTATCTCAGCTTCATATTCCCCTCGACGGCGCAAGAGAAAGAGCAGAACAGATGCGCCGCGAGGGTCAGACGGTCACGCTGGCCGCCATTGATGGAAAGCCCGCCGGGTTGCTGGGGATTGCCGACCCGATGAAGGCCACAACTGCCGAGGCGCTGCAGGCGCTGCGCAAGGAGGGCATCCGCGTGATGATGCTCACCGGTGACAGCCGCATCACCGCAGAGGCCATCGCTCGCAGGCTGGGGCTGGAAGAGTTTGAGGCTGAGGTATCGCCACAGCGCAAGCTGGAAATCGTCAAGAGACTGCAGGGCGAGGGCAGGAAGGTCGCCATGGCAGGCGATGGCGTGAACGATGCTCCCGCATTGGCGCAGGCTGATGTAGGAATTGCCATGGGCACGGGCACGGATGTGGCTATCGAGAGCAGCGACGTCACCCTGGTCAAAGGAGACTTACGGGGAATCTTGCGTGCCCGGCGGCTGAGCCAGGCCACGATTCGTAATATCCGGCAGAATCTGTTCTTCGCATTCATCTATAACGCGCTGGGCATACCGATTGCGGCCGGTGTACTGTATCCATTTCTGGGAATTCTGCTCAGCCCCATGATCGCCGCCGCCGCCATGAGTTTCAGCTCGGTAAGCGTGATCACCAACTCTCTGCGGCTGCGAAGAGTAAGGCTGTAGTCGCACGACGGAGGGGTTGATTCCTAAAGCTGCTGCAGATATTGCAGTATCTCAGGCCTCGTCCAATCCACAGGTTCGATGAATTTCCGGCGGATAATGCCGCGGGTGTCAATAATATAAGTCTCAGGGAACATTTTCGTTCCGTAGAGTGTATTGCTCTTTTGTTCCGGATCGCGGACCGTGAGCAGATTTACGCCATAAAGGCGCAGGAAGCGGTGGTAGGTCTCGGGATTTTGGTCCACGCTGACAGCCAGGACGTTGACCCGGTCTTTGAGTTGGGACTGCATGGCGACCAGCGAGGGCATTTCCTGGACGCATGGCGGGCACCAGGTCGCCCAGAAGTTCAAGACGATCACCTTGCCATGCAGTTCATGCAGAGAGACTGTGCGGTCGGAATCCTGCACGGTAAAATCGGGCGCGCTCTTTCCAACCATATCGGTGCTGCTGCCACGGTCGCAGCCACAGACCACCGCCAAAGCCAGCAGCACCGCAATCCCACACGTTGTTTTCGGCAGAGACTGCATACTCCGTATAATAAAAGAGTTCCATTTTCGAGTGGCGGATTGCTGAGAGAAATCCAAGCTGACCTGTCCTTGCGTATTATTCTGTTGCATGGTTACGGGTATGGTTACGCGGGATATTGCCGCGAAAATTTTATAGTGCTTTGGCCTTTTTCGGCAATCTACTCCATCAAAAGGCCGAGGCCAATACTACGGAGAAATGAATGATTTATCTGACGCGACGAGTCGAATTCTCCGCATCGCATTATTATCATAATCCAGAATTCTCTGCCGAAGAAAACCGCCGCATCTTCGGCAAATGCAACAACCCTCACGGGCATGGACATAACTACATCCTGGAAGTGACCGTGAAGGGCGAGATTGATTCCCGTTCCGGATTCGTGATCGACCTGAAGCAGTTAAAAGAAATCATGAATCGCGAGGTGGTCGATGCGCTCGACCACCGGCATTTGAACAAGGAAGTACCAGAGTTTGCACGGCAGATTCCGACCTCGGAGAGGCGCAACTGCATCGCGTACGCTTATACGAGACGGCCGATTTGTTCGTGGATTTTTA
Organism: Acidobacteriota bacterium; assembly: GCA_003225655.1. GTDB lineage: Bacteria > Acidobacteriota > Terriglobia > Terriglobales > Acidobacteriaceae > QIAW01. The sequence goes on along the minus strand of QIAW01000339.1, from coordinate 1,724 downwards.
CGGAGAAGCATGAAAGCGCATTTGACGCGGCGGTATAGGTTCTCAGCTTCGCATCGCCTGCATAACCAGTCGATGTCGCCGGAAGAAAATCTGGCAACCTATGGCAAGTGCAACAATCCGTATGGCCATGGGCATAATTACATTGTGGAGGTCACCGTCAGCGGCCACGTGGATTCGAGTACCGGCATGGTTTGCAACCTGGTGGACCTGGATGGTTTTGTGAAAGAGCAAATCGTAGATCGCTACGATCATACGAACCTGAATATGATGGATGAATTCCAGAAATTAGTTCCTACCACAGAGAACTTGTGCGTGGAAATTTTTGACCGGCTGCAAAAAAGCTTTCGTCCGGCGAAGGTGGAACGAGTCAGGATCGAAGAAACTATGATGAACTCGTTTGAATACGCCGGCGGCAGGGAATTGGCGCATTGATTATGGGCAAATCTAGTAATGGGAAGACCAATTCCAGAAAGGGAAGCGTGAAACCAGCTTCAGAACCGGTGTCATTGACAGAAGCCAGCACCGAAGAGTTGTTGCGCGAGCTTTTAGTGCGGCTGGGTGAAGACCCGGAGCGTGAAGGGCTGTTGCGCACACCTGAGCGTGTGGAGCATGCATTGCAATACCTGACCAAGGGGTACCAGGAAGATCCCGAAGAGCTGCTGAAGGGAGCGCTGTTTACAGTCAGTTACGACGAGATGGTCATCGTAAAAGACGTGGAAATGTTCAGCCTCTGCGAGCACCATATGTTGCCGTTCTTCGGCAAGGTGCATGTCGCCTACATTCCCAAAGGCAAGGTGATCGGGTTGAGCAAGATTCCCCGCCTGATTGACGCCTTCGCTCGGCGCCTTCAAGTACAGGAGCGGCTGACGACGCAGATCGCCGAGTGCATCCAGAGCGCGATCAACCCAGAGGGCGTTGGGGTTGTAATCGAGGCGCGGCATCTTTGCATGATGATGCGCGGAGTGGAAAAGCAGCACTCTTCGGCGGTGACTTCTTCCATGCTGGGCTCCTTCCGCGATCAACAGCAGACCCGCGAGGAATTTTTGTCGCTGATCCGGCAAAAGAGCGGCAACGGGTTCTGAGATTGCTAGGCATTTGGCTCTGTTAACATTTTCGCTGTAGAGACGTAGCTTGCTACGTCTCCTGATTGAAGCGCCACCATTCTTAATCGTTGACCCCAGAATGCAAAACAATTCAAAAGAACCCAGACGAAATACCAACGTGTTGCAAGGCAAAGTCGCGATAGTCACCGGCGCCAGCCGCGGCATCGGCCTGGCAATCGCTGAGGCGCTGGCTGTTGCCGGATGTGATCTGTGCATCACGGCCCGCAATGGCGAACACTTGCGAAAAGCCGCACAAAAACTCAAGTTTCAGGCAGTTCAAAAACAATACGGCAGAATCGACATACTCATCAACAACGCCGGCATGGCGCATCCGCTGGCAGACATAGAAAGACTGTCGTGGGAAACATGGCAGCAGGTCATACAGGCAAACCTTACAGGCTTATTTTTGGTCACACGTTCCGCTCTGCCCTTGATGAGCGCAGGCGCCACAATCGTGAACAATCTCTCCATTGCGTGCAAACAAGTCTTCAAAGGCATGTCTGCGTACTGTGCCTCAAAATTTGGCGCTCTGGGATTCACTGAGGCGCTGCGCGAAGAGGTGCGCGGGCGGGGGATCCGGGTCGTGGCCCTGATTCCCGGCGCGGTGAGTACAGACATGTG
>QIAW01000338.1:2374-5125 GCA_003225655.1 Acidobacteriota bacterium | reverse complement strand
GGTGGGAATCATGGAAAGCGCCGCTGCGCGGGCGCGCCGCAGGTCTTTATGGGGAAAATCGAGGATGACCTGGTCATTCGTGTAGGAGTGAATGGTGGTCATGGTGCCGCGCTTAATCTTGAAGTTATCATGCACGACTTTGGTAACGGGAGCCAGACAATTTGTCGTGCAAGAAGCATTGGAAAGGACGTGATGTTTGGCGGCATCGTACATGCCTTCATTGACGCCCATCACAATGGTGATGTCTTCGTTGGTTGCGGGCGCAGAGATAATGACCTTCTTCACCGGACCGCGCAAGTGCTTGCTCGCATCCTCAGCTTTGGTAAATCTGCCGGTAGATTCCACCACGACCTGCGCGCCCACGGAGCAAAGACGCGGACCTTGCGGCCATCAATGCTGATGCTGTCGCCCTCGACTTTAATATCATTGCGCAGATTGCCAAGGATGGAGTCATACTTGAGCAGGTGCGCCAGGGTACGCGGATCGGTGAGATCGTTGACCGCCACGAACTCCAGATTGTTGTCTTGAAGCGCGGTACGCAGAATATTGCGTCCGATGCGGCCAAAACCGTTTATTCCAACTTTAACTGCCATTCCTTCCTCCCAGGAAAAATAGAGAATCAACAGACTGATAAAAATGCATGACTTAAACTTTTAATCGTAACATGCCGGGCGGAAAAGTTACGAATCCAACCGCATCGAGCACACTTTGGTGCTCGGAGAACAAGGTTGTGCCAGCAATTCCGCGATTTCCAGCGGTTTCGCAGAACTTTCACATTTCCTCTCTTCGAGGACCTCGCTGTTGCTTCAAGACTTCAAACTTACCGGGGCGGGTTAATCGAAGCGGGACGCCGACAACACTATTCATTGCCGAATAAGCAGGTTTTGTGTTACACAAAGCCTACATGGGTAAATGGAACCGTTTCCGCCGCAAAAAGAAGGCCGCGACCACTCAGGAATCCGAATCCACCGGCCGTGTTGGCCAGCCACTCAACCCTGGCCAGAGCGCAATACAGCCCTCCTATCTGGGCGAAGAAGGCATTCAGGATGCCGATTCCGGGGACGAGGAACGTGCGTCCAAGACACCCAGGATGCACATGGAGACGCAGCCGGAGTCGCCTTCTTTGCCGCCCGCCCCGCCGGCCCTGGCGACAGGGCATCCACCGCAAAAGACGCCGCGCGCTCTGAAGGGCGTAGTCGTGCTGGCCATCGGACTGCCAGGATCAGGTAAGACCACGTGGTTCAAACGGCGAGGCGTAACCCCGCTTTCCAGCGACCTGCTGCGCACCATCCTTTTTGATGACATCACGGAACAGCGCTATCAGAGCCTGGTTTTTTCCACGCTGCGCTCGCTGCTGCGCGCCCGTCTTATCGCACGCATGCCGTGGAACTACGTGGACGCGACTAATCTTTCTCCCCGGGAACGCCGCCAGTGGATCCAGATGGCGCGCCAGCTCGGTTACGAGGTGCAGGCGGTATTTTTCGATGTGCCACTCGACGTTTGCCTGGAACGCAACCGGCGCCGTGAGCGCACTGTCTCTGAAGAGATTATGCGGCGCATGGCGTCTAAGCTTCGTCCCCCGACCTTCGAAGAGGGTTTTTCCAAGATTGTTGTGGTACGCGTGAAGAGCAAAGAGGGAAGCGGAGAAGCAGCCGAAACTGAGTTCTAAGTTATTTTTGTTATCGTTATTCTTGTCATCCCGGCAAGAACGTCTTTGAGTTGAAAGCGCACTCACGATTTCAAGTAAGGCAGCATCTGCTTAAAAGTGTCCGTTCCTGACCCGCCGAGCAGCTCATAAATCATCATCTCCGTCGAGGAGATCAGGGCGCCTGCCGCCTGCATGCGCTCAAGACCAATCTTCCAGTTCCACTCCGAACGCGAGCCCACGGCATCGGAAGACACGTGCACAAGATAACCGTTTTCCAGCGCGCCCAAAGCGCTCTGCATCACACAGATGTGCGTCTCCAGGCCACAAAGGAGGAGTGTGCTGCGCCCAGCCGGAATGGACTTCAAAGCTGTGCAGAACTGGTTGTTACCAAAGCAGCCGAACTCTACCTTATCAATCGCGTGCGCGTGGGCAGGGAGTAGGGAGGCAATCTCCGGAACGGTAGGTCCAAGGCCTTTGGAATATTGCGTTGTTACCAGCACCGGCAACTCCAAAATATTTGCCAGCCGGAGAAGAAGCTGGGCATTGCGCACAAGCTGTTCACTTCCGTGGATGGGTGGGAGCAGCTTCTGCTGGATATCAATCACCAGCAGAGCGCAGTTTTCTCTCCGCAACGGCAGCCGCGCGACATCAGCCGTGGCCGAAATATCCGTCGTTTTCATGTGACCCAAGATTTTAACCTCAATGATATTAATTGAAATAAAGTGCGAGCACCTGATGGCAACTCTGGATACGCTTTGGTTGACCAGCAGTCAGAGCGCGGCATACAATCAAAACTGCTGCACGAAATACCACTCGCACTGCCCCCTCGTTCAATGGCAGGACAGCTGACTCTGGATCAGCATATCGGGGTTCGAATCCCTGGGGGGCAGCCAACTCTTTGCAAATAAAAGACTATGAAAAAGTTCTCCTTTCGTGGCAATCCCACCGGCAACATCCGAAAGACTAGGACGAACGTCCAATACATTAGGGTCCTTCAAGTACAAGATGCGTGCCAACCTAAAATGTTACCGGAATGTTACTGTTTCTGGCTTTGGAGACGTGCATCTATGGACGGAAAGGAGTGCTTACGATGAAGTGGAGTG
>QIAW01000338.1:0-2310 GCA_003225655.1 Acidobacteriota bacterium | reverse complement strand
GCAATGGCGTAGGCAACTACGCGCCTTCGCGGACGTGAGGCCCGGAATGATCTATTCAGAGCGAGAAAGTTTTCTGTAACATTTTGGCCGCTGGAGCCATTTCAGTGTGGGACAAATATGCGTTTCCATAGTTGATCTTAAAACCCAGCGAGTTGGGGGAGGACATATATGCATCACCGTGCGTTTGCAATCGTGTGTGCAGTTACTGCTTGCGGTTCACTCCTTTTCTGCAAAGTCAGGAGGGCCGGTTTATTTCTGGCTCTGGTTCTGCTTGCCATGCCCGTGGTTCATGCGCAGATCAAACCCGTGTGCGATGGGGACTGCAATCCGGATACACCTCCCAACTCCAGCCCGCCGTCAGGCCAGGTCCCTGTGGACCGAGGAATGCCGTCCAACCAGCGTGGTCTAGGAACAGTATTCTCGGCCGCGACGCAAACGGGGGGAGCGGCAACTATCCAGGGAAGCTCCAGCTACACATACAAGGTGCCGCTGCACTCACTTCCGGGCCGCGCCGGGCTGGATCTGAATCTCACGCTTTACCACAACAGCCATATCTGGGTTCCGGATGCTACGGGAGGCATGTTAATGGGATTTGACCGCGATACACCCGGCCCCGGCTTTCAGCTCAATTTTGGTTTCCTGGAGTGGAACCCGTCGGCCAATGGTCCGAGCGGCATCCTTACCACAGCAGATGGCGCCAAGCATACGTTGTCCGTTGACCTGAACAATCTGGTACCAAAGCCTGGACCACCCCCCAACAACCTTTGGTATGAATGCGCCAATCAGGTCTGCCTTTATAACTCCGATGACTCCAGTTACATCAACGTGTCGCGTCCTTTGGGAACATTCGATGGTTCTGTGTGTCAGGGTCCCAACAATTGCCCCGCGAAGGATGCTACCGTCACCTACAAGAACGGCACACAGGCCATCTACCGGTCTTTTGCCGTTGTTACCAATGATATTTTTGACGAGTTTGTGATGCGGCCATACTACATCAGGGATTCAAATGGCAACTCCATCAGCATTAATTACCTCAATGACAACGACCTTTCGATCAGTTCCATTAACGATTCCCTGGGGCGCACCCTCAACTTCTTTTATACGTCGGTTCAGGTACAAATGGTTCCGGGACAAGTTTCTCAGACCGTGTCTTTGCTCAGTTGCGTTACCGATGGGGCATCCTGTAATGCTCCAGGTTCCAGGACTTACACTTTCAGTTGGGACCAATCTCACGCGGTGAATTTCAATTTCTCGCAGCCAGGTCAAATGCTGCTCGGTGGAACCCTCTTTAACGTGCAGAGTGGTTTCACGACGCCTGTTCTGACCACAGTCTGCCGTCCAGATGCAACTTGTGTCCAATTCAAATACGGCGACTGGGGTATCGTAAACGATATCCAGGAGCTGAGTTCGAGCGGCACAGTGCGCTATGAATTGAACTACGATTTCCCAACCGCGGCGGCCGGAACGCTGAGCTTAAACCCGACATATGCGCATCAGAAGGAAATTATCAATGGACAGACCAACACCTGGACTTACGCGGCCAACACTGATGCCAATGGGCTGCTTACGTCGTCTTCCATTATGGATCCCGACGGCCTTGTCGCCACTACTACTTACTCGCGCAAGGGTGACTGGGCAGACGGGCTGCCGATCCAGGTACAAATGGAGAGCGGCCCCCTATGTTTGCCACCCTGCGCTCCTCCGACAACGCCTCCACTCTTGACCCGCAACCTGGTTTGGACCAGCGATCTGGCGATGGCGCAATCGGGAATTACCAATGGGGGCTATCCCACAGGAAAGAACCCGCGGCCAGCGAGCATCACGACGATTCTGGATGATAACTCCCAGTCGCAGGTGACGATGCAGTATGACAACTCGGCAGTACCTGTCGCTGCTGGCGCACCACAAAACTTTACCGGCTCCGGCAGCGTCACAGACAAGATAGAACGCTGGGCAACCACATTCTGGGGCTTCCCACCGATATCAAGATAAAAGACGGTGCGGGAAAAGCGTTTTCGCATACTGTATTGGCATATGACGGGAGCGGGGTGCAGAGTGTGAGCCCGCTGCCCGGTACAGGCCATGACAATACCGTCTATTCTTCTGCCAGTACTGTGCCACGCGGCAACCTGACCAGCAGTACGACGTATGCAGATCCGGTGGGTAATAAAGGCGGGGTAACCACCACGTTCACCTACGACATGTTGGGTAACCGCATTAGCGAGCAAGTGGGGTGCTGCACTCAGACCGCCTGGAACTATTCAGCCACTACACAGTATGCATACCCGGATTCGGTTGTCGCAGGCCCGA
>QIAW01000337.1:11437-15463 GCA_003225655.1 Acidobacteriota bacterium | reverse complement strand
GTGACGGTGTTGTTGAATTGGTCTTGGGCGGTGACCGTCACGCTGAAGGCCGTTCCTGCGGTCGCGTTTGCCGGAGCGCTGACCGTGTAGTGGGTCGCGCCGCCGCTGGCGAAAGTCACATTCACATTCCCGGAGGTCCCGGTGATGCTGTTGGTCACCGTGTCTGTGCCGGTGATCGTCTGATTGCCCGAAGTCTTCAGGGTTACGTTGAAGCTGCTCGTACCGTTGGTGAGCGTGCTGTTGGCTGGCAGCACTGCCTGTCCGTCGGAGCTGGTGAAGTGCACCGTGCCGGCGTAACCGGTCGCGGTGTTGTTGAACTGATCCAGCGCCGTCACCGTGATGCTAAATGCCGTTCCCGCCGTCGCACTCGCCGGAGCTGTCACTGAGTAGTGCGTGGCTGCCGCTGCGCTGACCGCAATCGTGCCTGAAGTACCTGTGATCGAACCAGTAACGGTATCGGTGGCCGTGACGGTCTGGTTGCCCGAGGTCTTCAGCGTCGTCAGGTTGGTAAAGGTATGAACGCCATTGTCGCCGCCCACAAACGTATAGTTGGCGGGTAAGACTGCCGCTCCGTCGCCGCTGGTGAAATGTACTGTGCCCGTGTAGCCCGTCGCCGTGTTGTTGAACTGATCCAGCGCTGTGACTGTGACACTGAAGGCCGTTCCCGCCGTTGCACTCGCCGGAGCCGTCACTGAGTAGTGCGTCGCTGCAGATGCGCTGACCGCAATCGTTCCCGATGTGCCGGTGATCGTGCCAGTCACCGTGTCGGTCCCGGTTACTGTCTGGTTGCCCGAGGTCTTTAGCGTCGTCAGATTGGTAAACGTGTGGACGCCGTTGTCGCCACCCACAAACGTGTAGTTAGCCGGTAAGACTGCCGCTCCGTCGGAGCTGGTGAAATGCACCGTGCCGGCGTAGCTGGTGGCAGTGTTGTTGAACTGATCTAGCGCTGTTACCGTGATACTAAATGCCGTGCCCGCGGTCGCACTCGCCGGAGCTGTCACTGAGTAATGCGTGGCCGCAGATGCGCTGACCGCGATCGTCCCCGATGTGCCGGTGATGCTGCCCGTCACCGTGTCGGTCCCGGTTACGGTCTGGTTGCCCGAGGTCTTCAGCGTCGTCAGATTGGTAAACGTATGGACGCCATTGTCGCCGCCCACAAACGTGTAGTTGGCCGGCAAGGTTGCAGCACCATCGCTGCTGGTGAAGTGTATTGTCCCGGTGTAGCCGGTCGCCGTGTTATTGAACTGATCCAGCGCCGTTACCGTGATGCTGAAGGCGGTTCCTGCCGTCGCACTCGCCGGAGCCGTCACGGAGTAGTGCGTCACCGCTGCTGCGCTCACCACAATCGTCCCCGAGGTCCCCGTGATGGTGTTGGTCACCGTGTCGGTCGCCGTCACCGTCTGGTTGCCCGAGGTCTTCAAGGTCATCAGGTTGGTAAACGTGTGAACACCATTGTCGCCGCCCACAAACGTGTAGTTGACCGGCAAGGTCGCGGCACCATCGCTGCTGGTGAAGTGCACCGTGCCCGTGTAGCCGGTCGCCGTGTTGCCGTAGGGATCTTTGGCTGTGACTGTGACACTGAACGCTATCCCGGCTGTCGCGCTGGCTGGCGCTGTCACCATGAGCTGGGACGCCGCTGCAGGAGCCACATTGACTGCACCCGAGGTCCCGGTAATGCTGCTGGTCACCGTATCCGTCGCGGTCACCGTCTGATTGCCTGCCGTCTTCAAGGTTACGCTGAAGACATGCACACCATTATCCCCACCTACAAAGGTGTAATTGGCGGGTAAGACTGCCTGACCGTCGCTGCTGGTGAAGTGCACCGTCCCGGTATAACCGGTGGCAATGTTGCCGAAGGCGTCTTTTGCGGTCACCGTGACCGTAATCACTGTTCCTGCGGTCGAGCTTGCCGAAGTCGTTACCGTAAACACCGAGGCGACCGCCGCGCTCACCACAATCGTCCCCGAAGTCCCGGTGATGCTGCCGGTCACCGTATCCGTCCCGGTCACTGTGTGGTTACCCGAGGTCTTCAGCGTCGTCAGGTTGGTAAACGTATGGACGCCGTTATCGCCGCCTACAAACGCATAGTTGGCCGGCAGGACTGCCGCCCCGTCGGAGCTGGTGAAGTGTACCGTGCCCGTGTAACTCTTCGCCACGTTATTGAACTGATCTAACGCCGTCACCGTGATGCTGAATGCCGTTCCCGCCGTCGCACTCGCAGGCGCCGCTGCCGTGTAGTGCGTCGCTGCTGCCGCGCTCACCACAATCGTCCCCGATGTACCTGTGATCGTGCCGGTCACCGTGTCGGTCGCGGTGACAGTCTGGTTGCCCGATGTCTTCAACGTCGTCAGATTGGTGAAAGTACCATCGCTGCTGGTGAAATGCACTGTGCCTGTGTAGCCAGTCGCCGTGTTGCCGTAGGGATCTTTTGCCGTGACTGTGACACTGAATGCCGTTCCCGCAGTCGCTGTTCCTGGGGCCGTTACCGTGAACACCGAAGCCGCTGCAGGAGACACACTGACTGCACCCGAGGTCCCGGTAATGCTGCCGGTCACTGTGTCGGTTGTCGTGACTGTTTGGCTGCCCGCCGTCTTCAACGTCACACTAAAGCTATGTACACCATTGTCGCCGGCCGTGAAGGTGTAATTCGCGGGCAGGACTGCCTGGCCATCCGTGCTGGTGAAGTGTACTGTGCCTCGATAGCCGGTCGCGACGTTGCCATAAGGATCTTTCGCTGTAACAGTAACCGTGAACGCAGTTCCTGCGGTCGCGCTTGCGCTGGCGGTGACCGTCAGGGACGAGGCCGCCGCCGGTCCCACAGCCACGGTAATCGTGCCCGTATCGAACGAATTGAGCGTATCGGTTGTGGTGACGGTCTGGTTGCCGGCCGTCTTCAACGTCACAAGAAGTTGGCCGGCAATCCTGCCTGAATATCTGAGCTGGTGAAATGCACCGTGCCACGATAGGCGGTGTAAGTGACACCGCTGCTTTTCATCGTCACGGTGACGCTGAAGGGTGTTCCCGCGGTTGTGCTCGCAGGACCTGTCAGGGTCATCGTCGGGAACGATGCCGTGGTGTTCAACAATACCGAGACGTTGCCCGCGCCAACATTCGCCGTGGCAATATCGGCCCTACCATCGCCGCTCAGGTCACCCATGAACATGCCTTTGGGCCCATTGCCGACCGTGAAATTGGTTGGGGCCTGGAATGTGCCATTCCCGTTGCCCAGCAGCAGGCTTACATTGTTGCTGCCATTGTTGGCAACCACCAGGTCAAGGATGCCGTCGCCATTGAAGTCATGGATTCCGATTGTGTGCGCGCCGTTTCCCGCCGCGTAAGTCGTTTGTGCCTGGAAAGTGCCATTCCCATTGCCTAACAAGATACTGACGTTGTTGTCGCCGTTGTTCGGGATCGCAAGGTCAAGATTGCCATCGGCATTGAAGTCGCCAACGGCAAGAAACCAGGGCGCGTTCCCGGTTGCAAAATTTGTACGGGCGCCAAATGTGCCGTTTCCATTGCCCAGCAGAATGCTGACTGTATTGTCATTCGTGTTGGTGACCGCCAGGTCGAGTTTGCCGTCTTTATTGAAGTCTGCGGCCACAACCGCTCGGGGTGAATTTCCTACAGTGTAGGTCACCTGGGTCTGGAAAGTACCATCGCCATTGCCCAGGAAAACACTGACCGTGGTATCACCGTTGTTGGTCACCACTAGATCAAGTTTGCCATCGCCATTGAGGTCGGCGACGATGACGTCTCTTGGATTCGTGCCCGCGGCATAGTTGACGGCAGTCTGGAATGTGCCGTCGCCATTTCCCAGCAGAACACTAATATTATTGCTGGTCCAGTTTGCAGTTACGAGATCGAGTTTGCCGTCGCCATTAAAATCTGCGGTTGCGGCATATTGCGGGCCGGTACCCACGGCAAAATTGGTGGCAGCCCCGAAGACTCCCCCGCCGGTGCCCAGCAGAATGCTGATATTGTTGCTGCCAAAGTTGGGAACGGCCATATCGACCTTGCCGTCGCCAT
>QIAW01000337.1:2860-11387 GCA_003225655.1 Acidobacteriota bacterium | reverse complement strand
ATATCAGGACCAGGAATGAGGTGTGGCGTTGCCCCATCAACCGCGTTGTCATATAGAATTCGTCCTCTCGAACCGATCTCGAATGAGTTACCATTCCATGCTCCGGGGGGTCCGGGAACTGAGGGAGAGGTGGTTTTCTGCCTGCTTACAAAGCGAATGGCGGGTAGAGATTCGAGAGACAGGGTATGAAGCAACTGCTGAACGGTTTAGCTGTGCTGACTGGTTTATCGCCAGCGCAACTACGAGCAACACCAGGCAAAGGCCGGCTCCAGCAACATAGACCTCACACAAACCCATCACATCGCTCCGAATCGGGGGTCAAAAACGTTTCTTTGGGGGAAACTTTTTAAAACCTATTTGGAATCCCGTACTCGGGGGACATACAATTCTGTTTTGGGAAATTCCGTAATTGGGAGGTTAAGTACTAAGGTAATCCAAAGCCTGGAATTTGGTCAACAAGAAAATTGCAAACTACTGAAAAATAAGCACAATATTCGTGTTACCAAAGTTCACAAACTATGGATATGCAATCTTAGTACCAAAGACAAAGGGCGCAAGAATTCCACTCGGCAGCAGGGGTTTTTTCGAGTTCTATTCTTGATGGACTTTCGGCCACGTCCCCCGAAATGAAGCGGCAAATCAAAGCCCTCGAAGGCCAGTACCCCAGGCTTGCCGGACGGAAATTCAGGTAATTCCTAATCTGCCACAGGCGCATGCACAAACTGGGAGTCTGTGCGCGCTGGGCATTCTACACCAACGGCAGACAAGGTTTGTCAAAAAAAATTCAGTGCTGTTATTCTGGTGGCCCAATGAAATCTTCGATAACTTACCTTCTGCTCGCAGCCTGCGCGCTGCTGGCCGGTTGCGGCAGTGAAGGCGCTCCGCAGCCTCCATCATTAGACTTACCTCAGCCCGTCCAAGACCTGCGCGCCTCGCGTAAAGGGACCAAAGTCACCCTGGATTGGACACAACCCAGCCAGACCACAGACCGCGAAGCAGCAGGCAGGCACTTGGGAGAGACCGTCATCTGCCAGGGTATCTCCGACGCTCCGGGACAGCCGCTCTCCGGTTGCCCTCAGGAAATCAACCGTGTATCTCCGAAGGCGGCCGCCTCGAGCAGCGGCAAATCGCAGAACCCAGCCAGCGCTTCGGCGGAAGTATCGTTCAATCTTCCCGATGAGTTGCTCAAGAGCCATCCTCTGAACTTTGCCGAGTATGCGGTCATGGTGAACAATCATGGCGGGCGAAACGCAGGGATTTCCAATTCAGCCGCTGTGCCGCTCGCTCCCACTTTGCCGCCTCCCTCTGATCTAAAAGCCGAGGTACGGGCCGATGGAGTGTATCTCAGCGCCAGCCCGGCTACAGAACCATTACCTGACAGCAAAGGCCGCCTGCAGTTTCTCTATCGCATCGACCGTGTTGACACCGATTCCCTGCCGGCGAAGCCCGGCACACCACCGGCGGTACCAGTGAAAGTTGCCGAAATGCCAGCGAGCGGGCGACTCGAGGCAGCAGATCGTGCTTTTGAATGGGAAAAAAATTATGTCTATATCGTCACCCCTGAGACCCGCATACTATCGGCTGCCGGAGGAGCGTCTTTGGGCGAGGTTGAGGGCGAAACTACGGCGGGATTGCAAGTGCGGACCCATGATATTTTTCCTCCCGCTCCGCCTATCGGGTTGCAGGCTGTTTACAGCGGGAATCCGCAGCAGAACTTCATCGACCTCACTTGGGCGCCGAATACCGAAACCGACCTGGCAGGATATAACGTCTACCGCCGCGAAGAAGGACACCCATACGCCCGGGTGAATTCAGATCTGGTGAAGACGCCTGTCTTTCGTGACTCCGGCGTTCAGCCGGGCAAACAATACTTCTATACGGTAACTGCCATGGATGCGCGCGGAAACGAGAGCGGCAAGTCGGAAGAGACGCACGAATATGTGCCGCAGCCACAACCTTAGTCCTCAGTCATTGGTACTCAGGGCGCGGATTTATCCGTGCCGAACAAGCCTCAACGTTGCGGCTTTAGCCGCTGAGGTACGTTCGGGACCTGGATGAAGCAGCGAGATTTCAATGCACACAGCTAGCAGCTAGTAGCTGTTCTCAGCAGCTTCTGGTGCTGCTCGAGGATGTAGTTGTCGGTCATGCCGGCAATGTAGTCACAGAGAATGCGAGGCAGCGATTCCTGGCGAAATTTTTCCTGGTAATTCTCGGGCAAGGCCTCCGGATGTTGCATCCAGAATTCAAACAGCTCAGTAATAATGCGCTCAGCCATGTCCTTTTCAGGCATGAGTTCAGGGCTGAAGTAAAGCCGGGAGTAAAGAAATTCTTTTACCTGGCGGCGCTGCTGCTCGATTTTTTCGCTGAACCCGGCCAGGCGGAGGGGAAAAGAGCGCACCTCTTGCGCCGATTTCACTCCTGCTTGCCAGGCGGCTTCAGCGGTATGCTCGATTAGATCGGTGACCATGCGGTCGAGCATGCGCTTGAGCGCTTCGTTGAGCAACAGTTGCGGAGCCGCAGCCGGAAAGCGCGCGCTTGCCTCGCGATAACAGTCTGCAAACAAACAGACTTCTTCGCGGATCTCATCGAGACCCAGAATGCGGGATTCATAGCCATCGTCGAGGTCGGCAATGGAGTAGGCAATTTCATCGGTCAAATCCAGCAATTGGGCCTCGAGTGGAGGCCGCAGACCGAGCAGATATTCCTGCAACTCGGGACATACTCGCGGATCGTAGTCGCGTGAATGTTTAATGATTCCTTCCCGTACTTCGAAGCTCAGGTTGAGTCCGCGAAATTCGGCGTAGCGCAACTCGAAATCTTCCACGATGCGAAGCGCGTGCAGGTTGTGGTCGAATGCCAGCCCGTGGCGGCGCATGGCTGCATCCAGCGCCTTCTCGCCGGCGTGACCAAAGGGCGGATGTCCAATGTCATGCACCAGGGCCAGGGCTTCGATGAGATCAGTGTTCAGGCCCAACGTCCCGGCAATGGTCCGCGAGATTTGCGCGACTTCAATGGTGTGCGTCAGGCGGTTGCGGAAGTGGTCTGAGAAACGGCGGGTAAAGACCTGGGTCTTATTTTCCAGACGCCGAAAGGCGCGGGAATGAACGATGCGGTCACGGTCGCGCTGGTAAAGGTTACGGTAAGGATGGGCAGGCTCAGGATGCCTTCGTCCGCGCGAATCTTCCACGCGCACTGCCAGGTTCTGAAGCGATGCCGTCATGGTTGGGCTGGCGATGCCAGCGGTTGAGAGCAAGTCACTTCAATCTTTCTTCTAAGGGCCCCGCAACGTTGCACTTCGTTTCGCTGCTTCGCCCGCGCCCTCCGTTTCGCGCACGACAGCGCTCACTTCCGGCTCATCCTGGTAGAGCGCGCTGCCCAATAATTTCTATTGCTTGCTCGCTGCTGCTGCCTGCTGCTGGGCCAGTTTGATGCGTGCCGATTCGAGCCGTTTTTGCACCCGGGCGACATCACTGGAATCGACATCATAAGGGCTGCTCTTGTTCCACTCTTCCAGGGCACGCTCCCAGTGCGCCGCCGCCAGCTTCACGCGCCCAGTCTTGTAAAACAGTTCGGCCAAATGGTCCTGAATGGTCCCATCGTTCGACATCTTCTGCGACGCTTTCACCAGGTTCTCTTCGGCCAGCTCGTAGTTTCCCAGCTTGAAATAGGCCCAGCCTAGGGAATCCAGATAGGCGCCGTTTTGCGGGTCCTGCTCGATGGCCTTCTTGACATATCCCAGAGCCTCTTCCAGGCGTAGCCCCCGGTCCGCGAGCATGTAGCCGAGATAATTCAGGACCATGGCATTGTGCGGATCACCGCTTAACACACGCTTGAATCTCTCTTCCGCTTCGTCATATTTCTTCTCGTGTTCGTACACGGAGCCGGCGACGAATGACACGTAGTCCTTTTCTTCTGGTTTGCTGGCGAGCTTTTCGGCCTGGGTGATGTCTTCTTCGGCCTCTTTGAATTGACGCAGCCGGGTTTGCATTTGCGCAAGAGCTAGGTACACCTCACGGTCTTCGGGAGCGTTCTTGAGAAGCGCTTTGACCTTGGTAACACCCTCATCTCCCTTACCGTTGTCGGCCAGTTGCTGGGCAAAAAGCAGTTTAAGCGCGCGGCGGTCCGGAACTTTCTGGGTCGCTTCCTGCGCCGTGCTGAGGGCTTGCGGCCATTGTTTGTCGGTACGGTAGATGTCTACAAGCTGTTCATAGGCCCGCTCGGCGCTGTCGTTCCCGAGTTGCAGCATCTGGCGAAACGCGTTTTGGGCCAGAGCGTTCTTCTGCTGCTCGCGGTAAATTCCCCCCAGCCGCTCCAGAAATACCGTACGATTGTTGCGCTCCCCGGCGGTGTAGTTATTGTCGGTCCGGGCGGTCTTCTTTAAGAGTTGCTGCAGGATTTGCACCGCATCGTCGTAACGGCCCTGCGCCTCATAGACGCGCGCGATGTTATAAGGCACTTCCAAAGAGTCTTCTACTAAAGACTGGGCCTTCTTGAGATGTTCCAGCGCCTGGTCGAACTTGCCGGTGGTACGCAGAATCTCGGCAATCCGCAACTGCGCCTGCGCATCCTGAGGATCGGCGTCAGCAATGAGCCTGTATTGTTCGAGTGCTGCATCCGTTTGGCCATCATTCAGCAGGTTTTGCGCGAGACCGCGGACAGAATCCAGGTTCTCACGGTCCAGTTCTACGGAACGTTTATAGGCGTCGATTGCCTTCTTGTAGTCGTGGGCCTGCTCGTAGGTGTATCCCAATGCCGCATAAAGCCGCGAGGACCTCCCCGTATCAGGAACGTCTTCGAGAAGATGCACGCCCTTGTTGGGATCTCCTTCTTCGGTATAGAGGTATGCAAGGCTGCTGAGCGCCTCCTCGGAATCCGGTTGCAGCTTCACTGCTGTCTTAAATTCATTTTCAGCCTTCACAAGCTCGTTGTTCAGCCGATAGAGTCTACCCAGCACCAAATGATCGTCTACGCCGCTGGGATCGAGGGCGACGATCTGTTCATACTGATCGATGGCAAGCTTCAACACTTCCTGAGATTGCGTGCCTGCCTGCAGATCGCCGAGAGAACGCAGATAAATTCTGCCCAGCAGCCGATGGGCTTCCAGGTTCTTGGGATCGCGTTTTAGAATGTTCTGGGCTTCGACGACTGCATCGCGAATGCGGCCGGTCTTGGCATAAAGCTCGGCCAGTCCAGCAGTAAGATACGAGGAATCCGGATCATTGGCGATCGCCAGCTTGTATTCTTCGACGGCCTTGTCGGCAAACTCGGAACGCGCATAGCTGGAGACCAACTCCTCATAGATATGGGCCAGCGAGTAGTGATAATAAGCAGCGGCCCGGTCCGGAGCTTTCTTCTCCCCAGTTTTGGGCTCGGTTGCTTTCTCCTGGGATGTGGCCGGCTTCGCGGCACCCGGTGTGGAAGGAATCGATAAGGTTGGTTTTTGAGCAAAAACTGTTTGAGCAAAAACAAGGCTCGAGGCTGATAGCAGCAAAACAAAACTACGCAGACGCATTCTCATGAAGTACCACTCGGCTTTCCGGCGATGTGGGCCAACTTCCCCTGCCCTTTGGATGCCAAACCGCTCCCGCAGGGTCTTGATTATTTTTTTATTGTAGTCGAGTTCGGCAATCTTGTGAGGGCCAAATTGAAAATTTGGGAGGAGTTTTACACTTCTTAATCTTAGCAACTTCACGCCAGCAGTTTGGCTGCCTCTTTGGCAAAATATGTCAAGATTACGTCGGCACCTGCCCGCTTAATCGAGATCAGCGACTCCATCATGACTTTCTTTCCGTCAATCCAGTTGTTCTGGGCTGCTGCCTGAATCATGGCGTATTCCCCAGAGACCTGATATGCCGCCACTGGCACGTCAAAGCGGCGGCGGGCCTCGGAAATCACATCCAGATAAGGCATGGCCGGCTTCACCATGATCATGTCGGCGCCTTCCTCCAGATCAGTAGTAATTTCCCGTAACGCCTCGCGCAAATTGGCTCCATCCATCTGGTAGGAGCGGCGGTCGCCAAATTGCGGGGCAGAGTCGGCCGCCTCGCGGAAGGGCCCGTAAAAAGCCGAGGCGAATTTCGCGGCATAGGAAAGGATGGGAGTGTTCTGGTAGCCGGCTTCATCGAGGGCCTTGCGAATAGCGGCGACGCGACCATCCATCATGTCTGAGGGTGCAATAATATCCATTCCCGCCCGCGCCTGTGAGACTGCGGTGTGCGCAAGAATATCGAGCGTAGCGTCGTTGGCGATCTCGTATTCAATGGCCACGGCCTTTCGGGCGGCTACCGCTCCGGAAGCCTGCACCGAAGCCTCGCGGGTTTCTGCCTGCACCACTCCGCAATGACCGTGTGACATATACTCGCACAGGCAAACATCGCCAATCACCAGCAGACTTGGAACTTCGCGCTTAAGGGCCCGCGTGGCGCGCTGCACAATGCCGTCGTCGCTCCAGGCTCCGCTGGCGGAGGTATCTTTCTTTTCCGGCAGGCCGAACAAAATTACCGCCGGGATACCCAGACTCTGCGCCGTCTGTGCCTCTTTGACCAACTCATCAATCGAAAGATTGGAAACACCAGGCATCGAGACCACGGGTTTTCGCACTGCTTCTCCCGGACAAACAAAAAGTGGCAGGACGAAACTTTGCGGAGTGAGGCGGGTCTCACGCACAAGGGACCGCATCTGCTCATTGCGCCGCAGACGCCGCAGCCGGGTTACAGGAAAGGCCATGCAAGGTAAATTCTAGCAGTTGCCAAGGCATGAGAATCAAGGGCCATAGATCGGCATTCCAGGATGCCAGGAATAGTAGTGATGGCCCGCCCATCCCCGACGAATTAACGATTTTGGCGCCAGGGAAATGCCGCAGAATGAGTGGGGCTTCCGCAGTCCGTCGCGACCCACTTCCCTGTTTCTAGTTCCATTGCTTGAGTCAATATTTTCAAGTACTTACGGGGAACACTCTCACCCCTTCGCGATCAGCAAATGTTATTGCAATTTTGCCTCAGGTGGGCGACAATTCTCCTCCCCCTACGAGATAGACCAGCAGCCTAGGCCCGTTTGTCACCAGCGCGGTCACCCAGCGCAGTTTTGCGAAACAAAACCATCAAGGAGATACAACTCATGAAACAGCTCTTTGCGATTGCAGTAGTCGTGTTATTGCCTTTAGCGTTGACAGCCCAAACTCAACATCTCAAGTTCACCAATGACGGAGCATTCGCCAGGGTTTCTGCGGATTCCGACCCGCTTTCAAATTTCAGATTACAGGTGTCGCGCGGCTCCACGAACAGTGGGACAAGCACCAACCTGTCATTCTTCTCGGTCACATTTGCCCCCGATTTCACTAGCGCAACCTTCGTTTCGATTGCGGGAACAATCCCCAATAGCTCGTTTACTGGAGACAATACCCGCAACCTGGTCTTAGATCTTGACACCAGTACGCTCGATCCCAGCACTTCTTTCAGCCAAAGCTGTACGCTGGACTTCTCATCTCCTGACCCTTTTTTTACCTGTGGTCCCATTCCGGCTGGGTCGATTCACCTCTCATTTAATGAGAACGGCTTTCAGCGCGACCGTATCCTGGCGCTCGAGGAGTTTACTACCTTCGGCCCAATCACCATCCACAGTCATAACCGGGCAGATAGTAGTTCGGCCAACGTGCAGGGTTCTATATTGGGAACCTCTGTTTCAAGTACGAGCGCGAGTGTGGGCGTAAACCATATGTCAACTTTGGAGTTCATCAAGAATTAATGTCGCCGCTGGGCAGAGCGGAAGAGGCTTATTGGGCGGTTGGCGCGGCAGAGGAGGGCGGGGGGCCTGCAGGCTGGACTTCGGCCGGCAACTTCACCACAAAGGTCGCCCCGCCATTAGGATTATTCTCGCATTTGATCTCGCCACCGTGGTCCTGCACGATGCCGTAACAGGCGCTGAGGCCGAGTCCTGTCCCTTTGCCCACGGGCTTCGTCGTATAGAAAGGATCGAAGATCTTCTGCGGCTCTCTG
Organism: Acidobacteriota bacterium; assembly: GCA_003225655.1. GTDB lineage: Bacteria > Acidobacteriota > Terriglobia > Terriglobales > Acidobacteriaceae > QIAW01. The sequence continues at coordinate 3,393 of QIAW01000337.1, read as the reverse complement.
ATGCCCGGACCCGTATCTGAAAGCAGGATCGTCACCCAGTTACCTTGGCTCTGCGTGGTAATCGTCAGCACGCCTCCGCCGACCTCCTGCAAAGCGTCTACGGCGTTGTTCATCACGTGCAGAAAGACCTGCAGCAACTGGTTCGAATCTCCGTGTATGCGTGGCAGGTCAGGCTCTAATTTGACCTTGAGCTTGATCTTCTTGCCGCTGAGGTCGGGCTCCCGCAACTGCACGGCGTTATTCAGAAGCGCGTTGATGTGCACCGAAGTTTTTTCTGCCGGTGTTTGCTGGGCAAAGTTCAGCAGGTTTTCCACCAGTCTCTTGGTGCGGCGCGCCTGCTGTCCGATCTTCTGCACCAGGGAGCGGGTTTCTTCACGCAGAGCTATATCCTCTTCCAGCAGATCGGAGTAGCCAAGAATAGCGGTCAACGGATTATTGATCTCATGGGCGGCTCCGGCTACCAATTGTCCCAGGGCAGCCATCTTCTCCGAGCTGACCAAGTGGTCTTGCAGGTGCTTCTCTTTGCTGATGGT
>QIAW01000337.1:0-2762 GCA_003225655.1 Acidobacteriota bacterium | reverse complement strand
AGGGCGCCCGGCTGAAATAAATGACCCCCAGCGCCATGCAAGGCATAGAAATCAGCGCCAGCATGGCCAATCTCCCCTGCCAGATGCTGTAGCCCGACATCACAGACTCCTGCACACTTATGGAGGGAGCAGGGGCCGTCTCTTGCAGGCCGATGCCCACAAAGAACACCATTGCGGCGACGATGGCCACATCGGAGATGCCGCTGGTATGGTAGGAGCTGTGAAAGACTTGCAGGTCCAGAAGCGGCGTCCCGCACGCATAGATTATTGCGGAGAGGAATATGCTGCCGTAGATGCTCTTCCAGGCCCTTGCTGCACGGAAAAAGAGGATGCCCGCGCCGATTGCGAGCACGATGTTTTGCATGAAATAAAGGACGCCGAAATAGAGATTGGAAAGCTGAGGGACCGCAAGCGCTCTAAGCTGCCACGCCATGATCATGAACATATAAAGATAGATCCACCACAGCAGAAGCATGCCAGTATCGAGAAAATCCAGATACAGCTTGCGCTCATTCTGGCGATAGTGCGGCCGCAAAGCCAGCGCCGCCATGAAAGGAATCACATGCAGGAAAAGCACGACGTGGGTCACGGAAGATTCAGGGCGGAAAACTTTGGCCAGGACCTCGTACCATAGCCGCCAGATTTGCGGCACGAACCAGAGCGCCACGCCAGCCGTCATCAGGGCCCAAAATGCCTTTTCCCGGCCGCGTGTGGCGGTCAAATGTCTGCCTAAGGTAAAAATAGCAGCGAGTGGAAGTAGAAATCGCAGAATGTCGCTGAAGGCGGTAAGCACCGGCCCCTTCTCCGTCAAAATCGAAACCAGGAGATAGATTCCCAGCAGCAGACCTGCCGTAGCATACCAGACTCTTTTCCGGCCCATGTTCATGGAATCCGGGCATTGTACAGAAATATATAGATAATTCGATAATTACTTAAGTAATCCCGTTTTGAAAATAGAGCCAAAATGACACTGGCGGCGGGGCAGATGGGTAGTGTTTTATGCAGGGTCTAAGATTGACATGCTGGCGCCACCTGTTGAACAAAATTGCCTGAAATTGCAGATCAGAGCAGCATCCGGAGAGCTGCTTGCCTGTGATCCAGCCCTGGTGCTGCGCAGATGTGCGCCCCAAATCCGTAATCTGTGAAACCGGTAAGCTTTGCTTTTGATGTGCTCGAAACTTGTGGAGCACGGGATGGGATTCGAACCCATGAATAACGGCTTTGCAGGCCGCCGCGTTACCGCTTCGCCACCCGTGCCCAAAAAACAGACCAAAAATACAAAACCCACCTGCCAGAGCATCTTCTGGCGGTGGGCGTCAATTCAAGTCTGCTTGAAACTTCCTTGCTAGCCCTTGAATCTCCTCGCGCCAGAAGACATGTGTGCGCAACAACAACTACAGGCGCAACAGGCATTCGCGGTCTTCTGGGCGTCAAGGTTCATTCTCATCAAACTACCATGGCATCTCTGCAAGCGCAAGCGTGTGCTTCAATGGCGCCGGCATCTCACCGGCTGGGGTGTGCACAAGATGACAAGTTATGAAAAACGAAAAAGCCACCCAGCGCCGGAAGCTGCTGGGTGGCTGATTTCTTACTTTCGTCTGCTGCTCGTCAGAACTTGAACTGCAACACCATTTCAAGCTGACGCGCGTCGTAGGTGCTGCGGCTATAGGTTCCGAAGGTGCTGGTGGTGTCGAGCAACTGTCCCGGTTTCAGAGTGGGATTGCTTGCTTGATTTGACGTTACCAGGGTAGCTCCGAAGCCGGTATTGAGTCCGGGCTTGAACTGCGTGTGATTGAAGAGATTTGTAGCCTGTCCGGAAACACTCAGGGAGTACCGCTCACGAATCCTGAAGTTTTTCTCCAGAGACATATTCGTATTCCACGTGGGATTGCTGCGCATCTCGTTAAAGCTGGGTGAAGAGTTTCCATACCAGAAGACATCGGGGATGATGTCGCTGTTGATGGCGGATTTGACGCTGCGACCGGCAAAGGCGTCAATGTTGTATTTCAAGAAACAGTTGGCGCAGGGAGTGATCACGCGCCCGCTGGGGAGTGTGACCGAGGTCTTGCCGTCATACCAGTGCTGCAAGGCTTTGGGCACTTCGAGCGGCACCCCAGGAACGCGATCGGGCAGGCTGTTCAGAGAGTTGGTGCCGCCATTGGTGAGCGGAACCACGAATCCGGTCTGAGTGGTGAAGACGCCGCCCAGCCGCCAGCCGCCGATTACGTTATCTAACCATGACTGGTTGTTGAAGAAGCGGCCTCCGTGGCCGAAGGGCAGATCGTAGACCCAGTTCACGGAGAAGCGATGAGGAACGTCGTTGGTCGTGATCTGGCGATTGAGATGCTGCATCTCCTTACGCTGATAGGGGAAGTAGTTGTTTGCCCCGCCGTCGGAGTAGCCCTGGTTGGTCTGCGCGTTGTAGCGGGTATCTGCCATCAACTTCGACCAGGTGTAGTGCGCGCCCAGTTGCAATCCGCTGGAGAAGTTATGCGTGATCTGCAACTGCAGCGCGTTGTAATCGGAGACGCCCGTGGTGAGGTGAATGTTGTCACCTTCCAGCGGATAAGGGAAAAGAGTCTCCTGCCGCTGAATGGTGCGGTTCCTGATATTGCCGTTACCGTAGGGAATGAGTGGACCGGTAGCCGGCTGGAAGGGATTTTGAACCTGCACGGTAGCAGGGTTCTTGAGCGAAGCCGCGGTTGAATTTTGGATGTAAGAGTCTCGCCAGCCCGCCAAGATTGAGGGATCGATCAACTGTA
>QIAW01000336.1 GCA_003225655.1 Acidobacteriota bacterium | reverse complement strand
CCTGACCCACCATTACGAGACCGCGTTGAAGAACCTGGAGCAGGCCATCAAATTGAATCCTTCGAATCGTTACCACGCGCGTAATGAATCGGACTTCCAGAACATGTCCGATGATCCTCGTTTTACCGAATTGCTCTATCCGGAGGAACTGGAGGCCTCCGCGTCCCCTGCACCCGCTTCGTCCCCGGCTGCTGTGAAAAATAAGCGGCGATGAGAGGCGAGGTTTTGGCTGACGTTCCCATCAAAGTAGTCGCTATCGGTGGAGGGACAGGTCTCTCTACCCTGTTAAAGGGACTCAAGCATTTCGACCAGCCTGGCGTTTTTTCTGCTCCCGGCTCGACACATGACATTTTCATCAGCGCATTGACTGCCATCGTTACAGTGACTGACGACGGCGGCTCCAGCGGCCGCTTGCGCAAGGAGTTTAATATCCTGCCGCCCGGGGATATCCGCAACTGCATGGTTGCCCTCTCTGAAGATGAAGAACTTCTCTCGCAACTCTTCCAGTACCGCTTCAAATCCGGGGCTGGACTCGAAGGGCACAATTTCGGCAACCTTTTTCTCGCCGCGTTAACTGCCATTACCGGCGACTTTGCCATGGCAGTGAAGCTTTCATCAGCCATTTTGAAGTCGCGCGGGATAATTTATCCCTCTACGGTCTCTAATGTTGAGCTTGAGGCGCTCATGGATGATGGAAGCTGCGTACGTGGCGAAACCAGCATCTCGAGCAGCAAACAGCGCATCGTCGAGCTGTACATGATTCCGCCAGACGCCCAACCGTTGCCCCAGGCATTGGAGGCTATTGCCGAGGCCGACCTGATTACCTTGGGTCCGGGATCGCTTTACACCAGCCTGATCTCAAATCTCATCGTGAGCGGCATTCCGCAGGCGATAAAGGCTTCGGCTGCGACCAAGATCTTCGTGTGCAACCTCATGACGCAGGCCAATGAAAGTCTTGGACTCAGCGCCGCTGATCATCTGCGCGCTCTTCAGGACCATGCCAAAGCGCAGCTCTTCGACTATGCATTGGTGAATACGCGTCCAGTTTCTGCGGAATTGAAAGAAAAATATGCCG
>QIAW01000040.1:527-2777 GCA_003225655.1 Acidobacteriota bacterium | reverse complement strand
CTCGTATTTGAACCTCTTCATGTTCTTCATGCTCACTCTGGTGCTCTCCAGCAGCTATCTGCTGATGTTTGTGGGCTGGGAGGGCGTGGGCCTAGCGTCGTACCTTCTGATTGGGTTCTTCTTCACGAAAGATTCGGCGGCGAACGCAGGAAAAAAAGCGTTCATCGTGAACCGGATCGGCGACTTTGGTTTTCTTATCGCGATGTTTCTGCTGTTCCAAAAGTTCCACTCGCTGAACTTCAGTGATGTTTTTAAGGGAGCTTCTAGTCTGCCGGTAGAAAGCTTCAGCAGTATTGGCATTCTGACCGCCATTGCCCTGCTGCTGATGCTGGGGGCAGCCGGTAAATCGGCGCAGATTCCACTCTATGTGTGGCTGCCCGATGCGATGGAAGGCCCCACACCGGTTTCCGCGCTAATCCACGCCGCGACCATGGTGACTGCTGGCGTTTATATGGTGGCGCGATCCAACGTGATCTTCAACCATGCGCAGATTGCTCTGACCGTGGTGGCCGTCATCGGCTGCGTAACGGCGATCTTTGCGGCAACGATTGGCATGACCCAAACCGACATCAAGCGGGTACTGGCTTACTCCACGATTTCGCAACTGGGATACATGTTTCTGGCCTGCGGCGTGGCCGCCTACTCGGCGGCAATCTTCCACCTCATGACGCACGCCTTCTTTAAGGCGCTGCTGTTCCTCTGCGCCGGTTCGGTCATTCATGCTTTGAGTGGCGAACAGGACATGCGATATATGGGCGGCCTGCGCAGCAAGATTCCCGTGACCTTTTGGACCATGACCGCCGGAACTTTCGCGATTGCGGGATTTCCTCCTCTCGCCGGATTCTTTAGCAAAGACCAGATCTTATGGAAGGCGTGGTCGAGCCCGCATGGAAGCGGGATCCTATGGGGCGTGGGCCTTCTCACTGCGGGAATTACGTCTTTTTACATGTTCCGCCTCTGGTTTATGACATTTTTCGGCGAGCGACGTGCTGCGGAGCACGCCGCCAGTAATGATCACGGTCATGGTCACAATGGCGACGGAGATCATGTGCATGAGAGTCCGAAGGTAATGCTGGTGCCGTTGATGATCCTAGCCTTCCTTTCCATCTTTGGGGGACTTGTGGGCGTGCCAAAAGCTCTGGGTGGCGGAAATCGTTTTGATCAATTTCTAACGCCGGCGATGAATCCCAGCGCAGAATCAATGCCTGCTGGCCACAAGCCGGGTGAGTTGCAAGAGCAGGCCGCGGCCGAGCACGAGAACCCGGCAATGGAATGGATTTTTACCGGAGCATCTGTGGGCGTGGCAGCTTTCGGATTTTTCATGGCTTGGCTGCTTTACTACAAACGGCGCGATCTACCAGAAAAATATTCCGCTCAGTTAAATGGCCTTTACACGCTAGTACGCGACAAATACCGCGTGGACGAACTCTATGACCGGTTGTTCGTACAGCCGGTTATTAAACTGTCGCGAAACTTCCTGTGGCAGCAGGTTGACGTAGAGACGATTGACGGCCTGGTGAATGAGATGGGAGACAGCGCTCAGCACATATCCAATGAAGCCCGCAAGATGCAGTCGGGCAATATTCGCTCCTATGCGGGGTGGGTAGCGCTGGGCGCCGCTGCCGTTGTCGCTTACATGATCTGGGTGGGGTTGCAATGATCAACAACAATATTCTCACGCTGGTGACCTTCGCACCCCTGGCCGGGGCGTTGTTACTGCTCTTGTTTCCACGCAACAATGACAAGGCCATTCGCTGGGGAGCACTGGCCATTCCCCTGATTACTTTCGCGCTCTCATTGCATCTTCCGTTTCACTTCCAGACCGGGAATCCCAACTTCCAGTTCCCTGCTGATGCTCCGTGGATCAACCACCCCAACATTCACTATCACCTGGGTGTGGATGGCATTTCGCTGTGGCTGGTGCTGCTGACAACCTTCCTGGTGCCGCTCGGAGTTTTGATCTCCTGGCATTCGGTGCACGACCGGGTAAAGGAATTTTTTGTGCTGCTACTGGTCCTGGAAACTGCGATGATCGGGGTCTTCCTGGCGCTGGATCTGTTTCTCTTTTACGTCTTCTGGGAGGCCACTCTGATTCCCATGGCGCTGCTGATCGGAATCTGGGGACACGAGCGCCGGGTTTATGCCGCGGTTAAGTTCTTCCTCTACACCATGGTCGCATCGGTATTCATGCTGGCTGCGACCATCTGGTTGTATGTCCACGCAGGCAGCTTTGACTACGTGACGATTCGC
>QIAW01000040.1:0-483 GCA_003225655.1 Acidobacteriota bacterium | reverse complement strand
TCCCTCTGTTCCCACTGCACACATGGCTGCCGGATGCACACGTGGAAGCTCCCACCGCGGGTTCGGTGTTACTGGCAGGCGTGCTGCTCAAGATGGGAACTTATGGATTGCTGCGCTTCAACGTGGCCCTGTTCCCCGACGAGGCACGGCGGCAGGCGCCGTGGGTTATAGCACTGGCCATTGTTGGAATCGTTTACGGAGCGCTGGTGGCCATGGTTCAGCCCAATTTGAAAAAGCTGATTGCCTATTCCTCGGTGAGCCATCTTGGCTTCTGCGTGCTCGGCATATTCACCTTCACAACCATGGGAACCGATGGCGCCGTCTATCAAATGCTGAACCATGGCGTCTCTACAGGGGCGCTCTTTATGCTGGCGGGTATGCTCTATGAGCGGCGGCACACCTACGAGCTCAGCGAGTTCGGCGGTTTGGCCACGCCCATGCCGATCTACGCCACACTGTTTTTGGTGATCACTCTCTCTTCGA
>QIAW01000334.1:2825-4360 GCA_003225655.1 Acidobacteriota bacterium | reverse complement strand
TTGGTCGCGCCATTCGTCTGGGTCCGGATAGCGAAGAACCCAGGCAAACAAAATCTAAAGTCAGCCCACATAAAAGTTTAGGGGGAAAAATGAAAAAACTTCTCTTGGTACTGTGTGTAGTCCTCGCAGTGCCGGCCCTTACCTACGCACAAGGTTTGGGAAGCATCGCCGGCACCGTCACCGACCCGCAAGGAGCGGTCGTCACTTCCGCCCAGGTCAAAGCCACAGAAACCGGCACGGGTATAGCGCGCAGCACTACGACAGACGCGCAGGGATATTACATCTTCAACTCGATGCGGCCCACGGAATATACCGTCAGCGTCGACGCCCCGGGTTTTCGCACCTTCTCGCAAACCAAGGTTACGTTGCTCGCCGATCAGTCCCTCACGTTGAACGCAAAGCTTGTAGTAGGGAACCCCACCGAGGTTGTGGAGGTAACAGGCAACGCAGTTGCGGTTGACACCTCAACGCCGACCATCAGGCAGGTCATCGAGCAGGAGCGAATTTCGGAATTGCCTCTCAATGGCCGCAACGCCGCAACTCTCACGTTATTAGTGCCGGGCGCGGTCAACTCGCCCAACGGCGGCGCGGACCAGGGAGCCACCAAGACCTTTCCCAGCGCGGTGACCTATGCGGTCAACGGCGCGCGCCAGAACACCATCAGCTATCAGCTCGATGGCGGCAATTACGTTGACGAATACACCAACGTGAACCAGCCCTTCCCATTCCCCGATGCCCTGCAGGAATTCAGCGTGCAGACCACCAACTACAGCGCGCAGTATGGGGAAAACGCCGGCGGAGTCGTCAACGTAGTCACCAGGTCTGGAACCAACGCCTTCCACGGCGATCTGTTTGAATTTGTCCGCAATCCGGCCTTTAACGCGCAGAATTTCTTTGCCACGCCGACCGCGCAGGATGCAGTCAAGCGCAATCAGTATGGGGGCACGATTGGCGGTCCGATCATCCACAATAAGACATATTTTTTTGCCGGCTATCAGCGCACCGAATTTCGCAATCTCGCGCTGGGTAGTCAGAAGGTTCCCGGGCAAACCGACATTAATAATTTTCTAAACGCAGGCCCGTTTGGCACTCCGGGTGTGATAGATCCGGCTGTCGCCAAGATGATAGGTGTAATTCCCGGTTGCAACGTGGCTGCTTGCGGTGCGGCCTTTAATGCAAACGCTGGCAAGGTTGATCCTAGTGCGAAGTTTGCGCTTTCTGGTGGTTCAATACCTACCGGCTCGAACCCGACCTTTGCTTTTTCTAAGCCTGACAGCGAGAGTTTCGATTCCGGCATGGGCAGGCTCGATCACACCATCGGTAAGAACGATAACCTTACGCTCCGCTATGAATATGACCGCTTCATCAAGAAGCCGGTCTTCAATCCATTGCTTCTCGTCGCCTACACCGACGGCACCTTCAATATCACGGCACAAAATGCCCTGATCCATGAAACCCACATCTTCTCACCCCATTTCATCAATGACGCTCGCACGAGCTTCTCGCGCGAAATCGCCCTCCGCGGACCTTCGCCT
>QIAW01000334.1:0-2807 GCA_003225655.1 Acidobacteriota bacterium | reverse complement strand
TACCCTTCAATCCCAAGCCCAGCGCAATACAACAAATCGGTGTCCAGGGTGGGTTCACTTTTGGCGATAATCCCCAGGCAGCCTTCGTCCGTAACAACTTCGCCTGGGCCGATGATGTGAGCTATGAATGGGGAAAACACGACATACACTTCGGCGGCTCGATTGAAAGAAGCCGGGTGGATCTGAACAACGAATTCAATCAGCCAGGAATCTTTGGTTTTGGCACGCAAGATTTTTACCGGTTCGGTTCAACCAATTTTGCTACGTACCAGCTCTTTCTCGCCGGCATCCTCTCTGATGGCAGCTCAGCCGGCAATGGATTCGCCCTGCAGCAGGGCGCGGGAGAGTTCAAGCAGAACCGCGATACCTTTGCTGGCTTGTATGTTCAAGACAACTATCGCATCACCCCTCGGCTGACTTTGAACCTCGGGTTGCGCTGGGAGCCGGCCCTTCCCTGGAGTGACAACGGCAACCGCTGGGCGCAGGTCAATCTCACCGCCATGGCGGCGGGCACCAGATCGAGAGTGTATCCCAACGCGCCTCCGGGAATCTTCTTCTCCGGGCAGAATGGAATTGCCAGCGATCCTGGCATGCCGAAAAACGCCCTGCGGGCTAAGCTCAATGGCTTTGCTCCCCGTATTGGCTTTGCCTGGGATGTATTTGGCGACGGCAAAACCAGCTTGCGCGGCGGCGGAGGCATCTTCTACGACAGCCGGGTGATGGGAATGCTCAGCAACCGCTTTGTGGATGAGTGGCCCTTTAGCCCGCAGTTCATACTCTCAACTGCCAGTGTTAGCACACCTGGTCCCGGCACGAGCGCTGGCTTCTATAGCGATCCTCTATGCCAGAATGCTGCGACCCAGGCGGCACTGAATTGCAATGGAACCCAGATCGGTTTCTATCCGAGCTTTCCCAGCAAGTTCCCAGCGCCCACGAACTTTGCTTACAGCCCGCCCTTCAATGAGATCGCTGTCAGCTACGATCCCAGCGGCAACTACAAGGTGCCGACTATTCTGGCTCGCGCCGCCTATGTGGGGTCGCAGAGCCGGCACATTCTGGAAACCCAGTTCTTGAACTTTTCGAACCCTGGCTTCAAAGCCGCCCAACAACCTTTTAACCCACTTTGCAAGCCGTCAACAGCGTTGGCAAATTGCACGGTGTTCGTAGGGAGCAATCAGAAATTTAAAGAGAGTACGTTCTCTCCCACGGTGCAGGCTAATGTTACCGACGTTAATGGCAACTACAATGCGCTTCAGCTCTCCATGGAAAAGCGCGCCTCTCATGGCCTTACCCTTCTGGCCAACTACACTTGGTCCCGGAGCCTCGATAGCCTTCCCTTTGGCATGGGAGTTTCGGGCTTCGATGGCTCATACTCACCGTTGCCCTTTAACAACCCAAACCGGCATCGCCTTGACTACGGACCATCTGGCTTTGACCGCACCCATGTCTTTACTGCCTCTTACGTCTACCAACTTCCAGGCTTCTCTGGAAAAGGTTGGTTGCACAACGTCCTGGGCGGTTGGGAGTGGGGTGGACTCTTCTCTGCAGCCGGCGGACGTCCTATCACTGTTCTGCAAGGGACCAACGTCTCGGGTACCGGCATCGGCCAGGACCGGGGAACGCTGATCCCAGGCGTCAATCTCTACAGTTCGACTGCGTGCGCTGGCGTGACCGTAGCCTGCAAGAGTTGGCTCAATCCAGCGGCATTTCTAACTACTGCCCAAGTTAACGCCCAATTCGCGCCAGGGGGCGTAGGACCGGGCACGTTCGGCAATGTCAGCAAGAACTTCCTTCGTCTGCCAGGTACCTGGAACGCCGATATGCAAGTCTCTAAGCTCATCAGTATTACCGAACGTTACCGGTTGCAATTCCGGGTGGAGTATTTCAACATCTTTAACCATCCCAACTTCGCCCCAGAGAGCAATAGCGGTGGAAACGTGAATGGCACCGACCAAATCAGCGCCTTTGACAAAATCAACGGCAACGCCAACTTCGGTACTTTCAGGGCAGGACAGGCCGGAGATCCACGTGTGGCCCAATATCATGGGCGCCCATCCAAAACAGGAGGGCGCCCTAAATTTTGTTTTGTGTGAAAATCTCGTAGAGCTTGAGGAATGGCAATTCCAGATTGAAAAATCTCCTAAAAACTGCAATAATTTGCCGGCCCACATTCTTCGAATAATAGTTGAATTACTGCATTCCCAGCAAAACCGTAGTGCCGGAGGCAAACATATGCCGTGGAGCGTACGCCTTCAAGACGAGAAGGGCAGGCCTGTCTTAGACAGAGATGTGGTCTTTGATGGTCCTCTTCCCGTAGATGAGGAATCCTACAGGTTGCTTTGCTATGTAGATCCGTACGGGGATACAGTCTTCAACAATTCACAAATGAAAACATTTCTTTTTGAATGGGATCGAATTAAGGATGAATTAAGTGCGGCCCAGATAGATGCATGGAAACAAGTTCGTGAGTTTGCTATGCAATGTGCGAATGGAGTGCATCTTTATCTAAAATTCATCGGCGATTAGGTCACCACCGGCGAGGTGCTGGAAGAGACCGCCCCGAGTTGCTGCCGTAAAAACCGTGATATCAAACCCTCACTCCTCTGAGAATCGCCGATCATAATTGTCCTGTGCAGTTTAAGCGCATTCAAGAATGCGGGGGTTGAGATCTTTGAAAATAACAGTAGTCAGCAGTCGATACCGGGTCAACACCTGGGTCCCTCAACTCTTCCGTGTCGCCGATCGCTCACGATTTCGCCTCGCGGCCTCAGTTCTTAGCCTTCTCCTAGCCTTTCCCAAGCGAAGTT
>QIAW01000039.1:3095-4140 GCA_003225655.1 Acidobacteriota bacterium | reverse complement strand
CGGGGATGATTGTGCCCCAGGGATCGGTCTCACTGGGCGGCACGCCCAACATGCACGAGATCATCTCCGCGCCATCCACGGTTTCGATGAGTCCGTGGCGGGTCTTGTCACCCAGCTTGAAGCGGCAGTATTTCATGCTAGATCAGAAGCTGAATTGTAACCTGAGCGGCTACCGCAGCGTGACGGATTGCGACAACGCCTATGGGTGATTGCATAAATGCCGGTGTGAAATTCGGAATTTCTAAGCGTTACCTCAGGGGCTAAAAGCCACCGATTTTAAAGCTCTTGACGCATGACTGAAAGCCATGCTCTTCCACGGAAGTTCCCGTCTATTTTGTACCTAAAGTTCTAGACTGTTTGCACGGAGGCTTTTTCCCGGGCCACGGCCTGCTGGAAGTAAGGAAGGGAAAGCTTAAGCCCAGCTTCCAGATCAATCCTGGGTTCCCAGCGGAGCAGTTGGCGCGCCTTGGTGATGTCGGGGCGGCGCTGTTTGGGGTCATCCTGAGGAAGCGGTTCGTACTTGATTCCGCTGCTGGAGCCAGTAACCTTCAGGACCTGCTGCGCGCACTCTAGAATCGTAAACTCCGAGGGGTTACCGATGTTTACCGGTAGAATTTCCGAAGAGCCCATCAGACGCAGGAAGCCGTCAACTTCATCGGAGACGTAGCAGAAGCTGCGCGTCTGGCTGCCGTCGCCGTAAACTGTGAGCGGTTCGCCTCGTAGGGCCTGTTTCATAAAATTGGGGATTACGCGGCCATCGTTCAACTGCATGCGCGGTCCGTAGGTGTTGAAGATTCTCACGATGCGGCTATCCACCTTCCAGTAGCGGTGAGCGGCCATGGTTGCGGCTTCGGAGAAGCGCTTGGCTTCGTCATAGACCGAACGCGGTCCGATAGGATTAACATGGCCCCAATAACTTTCTTTTTGCGGATGCTCGAGGGGATCGCCGTAGCACTCGGAGGTGGAAGCCAGAAAGAAGCGCGCGGAATATTTTTTTGCCAGCTCCAGCGCGTTAAAGGTGCCCTCGGCGCCGACTTTCAGGGTG
>QIAW01000039.1:0-2855 GCA_003225655.1 Acidobacteriota bacterium | reverse complement strand
TTCGGTACGGCTGAAGCGCTGCGCGATACATCTTCACGTTCCCAACGATCAGTCGTCCCCCTGCGAGGACTCGGCAGCTTTTGTGCATCCTACCCGCCGTTGAAACGGCGGGCTATTTTCATCCGTCTCGCTAACGCGGGACTGGTTTGTTACGATGCGACAAAATCATCTTCCCAGGCAAAGTTTTTCTGCAGCCTCTGAAGCCACGCCCGACATGTATCTCCGCGTGGAAAAATCCGTAGTAACCTCGAAAATGCTCTAGCCGGCGCTAGGTGTAGGGACGGCTACGCTTTTCCTGGCAGCAACATCCGGGCGGCCAATGCTGACATAGGTGAAACCCAGCTCCGCCATGACCTGTGGCTGAAAGAGATTGCGTCCATCGATCATGATGGGATGCTTGAGGGCGGCGCGCAGGCGCTCCAGGTCGAGGGAGGTAAATTCCTCCCAATCGGTGAGCACCAGCACGGCATCGGCATCTTTGGCGGCGGCAAAGGAATTCTCGGCAAAAAATACCGCTTCACCGGGAAAGATCCCGGCAGCCTGGAATAGCCTGCGAGTCGCGGATATCATCGGTGCCGCCCTTGAAAGCCAATCCCAGCACCGCCAGACGTTTGCCTTTAAGAATCCAAAGGGCGTTACGGACTTTCTTGATGAATCGTTGCCGCTGCTCATCGTTGATCTTCATCACTTCATCGAGCAGGCGGAAATCATAGCCACAATGTTGCGCGACGGCGCGAAACGCTTTTACATCTTTGGGAAAGCAGGAGCCGCCGTAGCCGACTCCGGGATAGAGGAAGCGTTTGCCAATGCGGACATCAGCGCCCATCCCTTCGCGCACCTGGCCGACATCGGCGCCCACGCTCTCACAGACCGCGGCCACCGCATTGATGAATGAAATCTTCATCGCCAGGAAGGCGTTGGAGGCATGCTTAATCAACTCCGCGCTCTTAGCGCTGGTTGCAATCAAGCGGGCAGGAATTTGCACCTCGTCCGGTTCAGGAATGATGTTCTTGTTCTTATAGTAACTGCCGTCGGTCAAAGGCTCGTAGATCTTTTTGAGCAGAGTAATGCAGCGCTCACTGTCTGCGCCGATGACAATGCGGTCGGGGTAGAGGAAATCGGTCACCGCTGTGCCTTCGCGCAGGAATTCGGGGTTGGAGGCGACATCGAACTGGTCAGTGGGAGCGCCGTTCAGTTCCATGACGCGCCGAACGCCCTGGCTGGTATCGACGGGCACGGTGCTTTTTTCCACGACAATCCGGTATTCGTTGGGATGGGCCGCAATTGCCTGGGCAATTTCTCGAGAAACCGCTTCCACATAGGAAAGGTCAGCTTCACCGTTTTCGGAAGGCGGTGTACCCACCGCGATAAAAATGGCCTGGCTGGCTCGGGTAGCGTCTTTTACCGAACCGGAAAACCGCAGACGGTGTCCACGATGGCGTGCCAAAAGCTCGGGGAGAAACTTTTCGTGAATCGGGGTTTCGCCGCGCTCTAGCACAGCGATCTTACGCGCGTCATTGTCTACGCAAATAACTTCGTGGCCCAGTTCAGCAAAACACGCCGCGGCGACCAAACCTACATATCCTGAGCCAATAACAGCAACCCTGACCATAGGAGTAATTATAACCACAGACACAACGACGAAAGAAAACCGAAGTCCAGCTCCCATTGGCGGAACTGCGGATGCCGTGAGCACAATAAGACGTAAGCCCCGCCCGCAGGGATGCCGCACTGTCCAGCCATTCTGGACATCCATGGATGGTATGATGCGGCAGGGAAAATTCATTTGTCATGCCGGATGTCGTGGAAAAAATTAAGGGAGCCTAATCAATTTTAATGGTGTCTACGGGTCAACCTCAGGCTGCGGCCACCCCCGATCTGGCAGTATCGACTACGGCAGAAAGCGAAGCTCCCGCGCCCAAGATTTCCTGGGTTTGGCATCTGCTTAATTTCAGCCCGGCTTTGCTGCTGGTATGGTTTGTTTCCCGCTTCAGCGTAAAAATCCCGGTGCTCGACGAATGGTGGTTAAGCTATGTGTTTCACGCAGTACGCCTGGGTACGGCAACGTTCAATGATTTCTTCGCACAGCACAACGAACACCGGCTGTTTTTCCCCAGGCTCATCTGGACTTCACTGGCTTTTGCAACCGGCTGGAACATAAAAGCTGAACTGGCGTTGAACGTACTTCTGGTGGTGATTGTTTTTGCCATCGTGTACCAGATTGCCTTACGGCAAGCGCAGCGGATCGGCAGCGCCTTGTTCAATCTGGCCAATCTTTCAAGCAGCCTTTTTATCTTTTCCCTTACGCAATACGAAACCTGGCTGCTGGGAGTCATGGGGGCAGTGCTTCTGGTCCATGCCTCGGTCGCATTCGCGATCGGAGTGTGCTTCATCCAGAGACTCCATCCCTGGACCCGTTTTGTCCTGGCGGCAGTTTTCTGTTTTGTTGCCAGCTTCTCCATGATGCAGGGCCTGGCTTCCTGGATAGCGTTGCTCCCCTGCATTACACTGTTGCCGAAGGAAAGCCGCTCGGGCCGCAAACTGTATCTCTGGTGCTTTTTGTTTGCGTCATCGGTGGTGATCTACTTCTGTCACTTCAGGTTTTCGCCGGGACGGGACATTTTGCGTTTTCTCCACCATCCGCTGCAGGCTGGCGGATTCTTTGTTGCTCTGATGGGAAACTCATTTTGCCAGAGTGACGCCATCGTCTCCGGTCCCATCGCCCTGGTGACAGGGGCAGCGATTCTGCTTGGACTGGGAGCATATGTGACGATGCTTCGGGGTGAGAGCAAAGAAATCATTGCACCCTGGCTCTCGCTGGCGCTCTTTGGATTTTTCTATGCAGCCATGGTGAC
>QIAW01000335.1:7899-20996 GCA_003225655.1 Acidobacteriota bacterium | reverse complement strand
TTGGTAACGGTGATGAATTTGCAGCTTCCAAAGAGGGCGCAGGCATCATCCTGGCATTCGACGGTGCAGTTGCTCAGGTGCACATGCTGGGCACTGATGAAGTGAAAGCCATCATTATTGTGGTTTACGCGGTTGTAGATGCGGATGCCATCGAGCTTCACATAACTCGACTGGATGACGCGCACCGAGTGATAAGCGCACTGGAACAGAAAGATGTCACGCACCGTGAGGTTCTTGCATTGATGAAACAGAAGATGATACGGACGATTGTTGCCGCCACGGCCCGAAGACGGCGGCACGCCGCGCGTGGGGCTGCGAAACTGCGCGCCCTGGCCGTCAATCATGCCCGGGCCTTCGATGGTGACGTTCTCGGCCTTGACTGCGAAGATCAGGCCAATGTTGCCGTCGCCGAGGGTAGAGTCTCCGCTGAGCGGGATGGCGTCGGCGGCGCGATACTGCTTGCCATCGGCCGAGCCCAGCAGCTTGCCTGCGGCCGCTATGTGCAGCGTGACATTGCTCTTCATCTCGATGGTGCCGATCAGGAAGACACCCGCGGGCACCAGCACCGTGCCCCCCTGGTCCTTATTACATGCGTCAATCGCCGCCTGCACCGCGGCGGTGTCGAGCGTGGCGCCGTCGCCCTTGGCGCCAAAGTCGCGGATGTTATAAGTGCGCGCGCCGAGATTGTGGTCGGTTGCCGGATGCGCCTGCGTAACAGTAGCCGCATGCTTCGCGGATGATTTCGTTTCCTGTGCTTCGGCAGCTTGCGTGAGCGCCAGCAAGCCGGCGCCGAGCGAGGCCCCAGCCGCCAGGCCCAGCCACTTGCGGCGGGATAAGGATGGATCGTTTGAATCGGTCATGGTTGTCCTTTTTATTTTTTTACTGGTTGAAACAGGTGCATGGAGCGGTGATTCCTGAGTATTGCATGCTTGCCGGCACGGAATGTCAAGCTGATGCACAGACGAGAGTTGTAAAGCCTTGTGAGCCGTGAAGTCCGCCGATTATTTTGTGACCAGATTGGCCAGTTCACTCTCATTCAAGGCAATGTTGCTCGCCGGGCCGTCGTCGCTGAGAATTTTGGTTGCATGCAGACGGGTCATGGGAGCAAGGATGCTGAAATGAGTGGCGCCTTTCACGGGATAAAAATGAAGCGCCGGATTGGAGGAGTTCCGCGCCATTGCCTGCAGGGAGTCCAGATTGCCTGGGCGCTCCGTCCCTTCGAACACAAAAACCGGATTGTGAAGAGCACACGGCCTAAGTCTTCATGGGCCAAGTCAGAAGTGCCGCAAACGCTTGCCGGAGTTCATATTCCCTTTTCGGTCCCAGGAGAGAACCTTAGAAAATTAGCGAAACTAAACAGACCGTTCAATTTTCTTGCGTTGACTGAAAACCAGAGCTCCCTATACTTGCCCTCCAACGACCCTTCGTTAAAGTTTCCAAACGTTAAGACCCTTCACAACCAAAGCCTAAAAGGAGGCTCCCCCCATGTTAGTTCCTCTGAAAGTAAAAGTATCTCTGAACAATCCAACCTCAATCGCAAGACTGTCACTGATCATCATTGGCGTAGTACTACTACTTGCCACTCCGGTTATTACATTCGCACAAGCCGGTTGTGTCACCGCAACGGGCGGCAACGGCTGGAGTCATATGGCTTTCGACGCGCAGTCGTCGCAGTTCACGGCTGAATTCGATGCCACTCCCTCAACACGTCCCACCAATAGCCTGGTCGCATTCTCGGACGATACTCAAAACGCACTCACCGGGTTTGGGACCCTGGTGCGATTCAATCACAATGGAGATATTGATGCGCGAAACGACGGCGCCTATGCGGCGGCGTCTACAATCCCTTACCACGCCCGGCTCACCTACCACTTCAGGCTCGATGTAGACGTGGTGGCCCATACGTACTCCATCTCTGTGCAACAGGGGACGGGGCCGGTGCAGGTTGTCGGCATGAACTTCGCCTTCCGCACCCAGCAGAACAACGTGTTTAACCTGGATTCGCTGGGGGCCCTTGTGGATGAACCGACTGGCTCCCTCAGAGTCTGCAACCTCGCAGTTACGGCGCAGGCGCCACAGGTGGCGAACCCTGACTGCACGCTCATTATGCCGAATAACCCACTTACGCCCGCAGGTCTCGCGACGCCTTATGTGTTTACAGCCACAGATCCCGATAACGGTCCGTGTCATGAATTGAATGCGGACCAATCGGCCTTTGTGCAGGCGGGGATATTTGATCCGGCAACAGGGCAAATTTCCGTCTATAACCCACTCGTCATTGACCAGGGCACAGCGCCGGCTGCGCCACCCGTGGTTCCCACGCTTCCACCCAACGCGATCGTGGCTCTCTGGTTTGGATACAACGCCAACAACCTGACCATCCAGGCGCCGGCATCCGTATTGACAGCCAACAATTGCCATCAGGGCCTGGCACAGTTTGCGTATTGCAATGCCGGAGCTTTCTTTCGCGCGGCCAACAACGCCATCAGTACCGGCCAGTTGGTTGTTCCCGATCTGGGGATTGGCAGTGACGGCGAAACCTGTCCCTCGGTGCGCAGCTTTGCCCATGTTGATCAGGACCAAAGCGACAACTTGACCACCACGTACCTGAAAACACCGGGTGGGTTACTGGCCCAGAATACCGCGGCAAACCTCGCGGCACTTCCGGGTTCGACGACCTTTGGTAATCCCAGCGACAACCGCCTCTTGGACGTATTCATCGATCCGGCCCTGGGGTGCACGCCATGGACGTCGCCTGATATAACTAATCCGGGCCACAACTCTCCGTCATTACCCCTCAATGAACTGCAGGCAAGGGCCCATCAGGCGGCTCCGGTTGCGCTGATTCCTGCTGGCGACCCCTTCGTCCTCAATCCCCCACTCATCGGAACCCCGAACGATCTCGCCAGGGTCAATGAGTATCGGCGAGGTGTTGACCAGCCAGTAGCGGCTTCGCTGGCAGATGCAAACACGAAGACCTACTGCAGCAATATGCGAAAGATCCAAATCAACAAAATGATATTGGATCGGCCCCAACTTACCGTTTTTCGGTCGCCGTTCCCCAACATTGCGAACTCTCTCTTTACCTTTATGGCGCAACGCTTCGTGGGCAGCTATGAGCTGCTCAATTGCGCAGACCTGCTGGGACAACCGGACCCCGTAACTCTGATTACGGATGCCAACGGCATCGTCATTGATGCTACGTTCCAACCCTAAAACCTGAATACTGACGCGAGAGGGCCGCACACCCTTTCGCAGATTTCTAGAAGTAGCTGAATTTTCAGCCTTACCGCTACCAAAACTGTCCGCTCACTCCAGTCGGCCACGCTATGTTGCAGCTCCCAATGGCCATCAGCAAAGAAGCATGCACGGTGTTATCCTAATGGGATTACTCCACATTGAGACTGTCACCTGTTATGTCTGATCCGAGCATTCCTGAATCCCAACCCAGCACCCAACCTGTTAGCGAGACCGAAGAGTCATTCGGCGACCTTCTTTCTCAACACGAAAAGAGCCGTTCGCGCAAAGCGGAAGACGCCAACAAAGGACGCGAAGGCACGGTGGTCGCCATTACTGCCGACTCGGTCCTTGTTGATATCGGCTACAAGAGCGAAGGCATCCTGCCGCTGGCAACTTTCCAAAGCGCCGGCGAAACCGTAAAACCCGGGGACAAGCTGCGGGTCACCGTCAAAGGACGCGATCCCGACGGCTACTATGAGCTTTCCCGCGGCAAAGTCGAGCGGCCCACCGATTGGCCGGCGCTGGAGAAGGCTTTTGCCGAGAAGGCGGCCATCCTGGGCACGGTGACGGCCGTAGTCAAAGGCGGGTTGAGCGTGGATGTGGGCGTGCGGGCATTCATGCCGGCATCGCGCAGCGGCACCCGCGACGCCGCCGAGATGGAAAAGCTGGTGGGGCAGGAGATACGCTGCCGCATCACCAAGCTTGATGTGACCGAAGAAGACGTAGTCGTGGACCGCCGCGCCATCGCTGAAGAAGAAGAGCGGGTGGCTAAAGACCGCCGCTACGGGGAGCTCAAGGAAGGCGAGACGGTGAGCGGTGTTATTCGAAGCCTGACCGAGTATGGAGCGTTTGTCGATATTGGCGGCGTGGACGCGCTGCTGCACGTGGGTGAAATTTCTTGGGGCCGGGTCAACAAGCCGGCGGATGTGCTTACCGTGGGCCAGCAGATCGAAGTTAAAGTGCTCAAGATAAGCACTGATCCCGACAAGCGGCGCATCGCTGTGGGCATGAAGCAACTGGAACCGCATCCGTGGGAGGCGGTCCCGGAAAAATACAAGACCGGGGAGCGCGTACACGGCGTGGTGACCCGCATCGTCGACTTCGGAGTGTTTGTGGAACTTGAACCCGGGATCGAAGGGCTGATCCATATTTCTGAAATGTCATGGGCCAAAAAGGTGCGCAGGCCGAGCGATGTGGTGAAACCGGGCGAAACCGTGGAAGCAGTGATTCTGGGCGTGAACACTGGCGAACGCCGCATCTCCCTCGGGCTCAAGCAGGCATTGGGCGATCCCTGGGCCGAGGTGGCGCAGAAGTTCCCCGTGGGCTCGGCCATCGAAGGGCCGGTGACCAGCATTACCAAGTTCGGGGCCTTCGTGCAGCTCGCCGAGGGTGTCGAAGGCATGATTCACATCAGCGAGATGAGCGCCGAGAAGAGAATCAATCACCCGCAAGACATGTTGAGGCTCGGACAAACCGTCAAAGCACAGGTGCTGGCAATCGATAAGGAAAAGCGGCAGTTGCGGTTAAGCATGAAGCAGTTGGTCCCCAGCGGCATGGACGAATACCTGGCTGAGCACAAGGAAGGCGACGTGGTCACCGGCCGCATGATCGAGGTTACTGGCGGCAACGCCCGTGTAGAGCTGGGCGAAGGGGTGCAGGCTATATGCCGAATGCCGGCGAGTGCGGCTAAGAGTGAAACCACGCAGCCTGAACCGGCGCAGTCGGGGTCAAAGCCTGACCTGTCGGCGCTGAGTTCCATGTTGCAGGCGCGCTGGAAAAGCGGGACTTCACCCAACGAAGCGAACGCGAAGAAAGAAGCCGCCCGCGCCGGGCAGATTCGCAGCTTCCGCATCGCCCGGCTGGATGCGGCCGCGAAGAAGATTGAGTTGGAGTTGGCGTAGATGTCTGGCAGCCCATGTCAACTCGCATAGCTTAAGATGTTTGGCAGAAATTTGTTTAAGGGATGTATGTATCTTTTCACGCGAATAGCAGCTTGTGTCATTCTATTGGTTCAAATCCGCGCTCCCTTTGCTGGAGCGCAGTCGGCAGAAGGTGCTTCGGTTTCGCCGAACACGATTCCGAAGGCCGTCTCTTCAACTTGCGGTCAAGCTCCCGCAGCGGGGCCGAATTTCCAGCTTCACCTGTCGAAGCCAACGGCGCGCTGGCCCAGATTGAATGTAGCGTCGTCAGCTTGTCTGCCTGCAGGACAAGTGAGATTTCTGGAAACACGTCCACAATTCCTGGAACAGGTCCCGGTACCGGGCGGACCACCGACGTTTTGCGGAATCATCTATTACGGCGGCGTGCCAATGCGGGTTTGCACTAAGGGCTAGAACGCTAAGTCCCACGTCCTATGTGCCTGCCGGTTGCGAACCTGCTAGCGTGCTTCCAATTCTTTCTGAGACTGGATTCTCAGTACTTTTCAGCTCTCTAGTGTTCCCAGGATTCATCTATCAAAAAAACTTCTCTTTCATATCCGAAAAACTGATTTGTGAAACCGGTTGTGGGAACTGAAGTCCGTTATATATTTATGAGTGTTAGGTAGCCCAGCATGGGTTACTATTTAATAACCATCTGAAGAGCAATTCCGAGGTTCACCGGACAAGGAAGTGCCGAACGAAAGACGGCGCGGTCCTTGTCGTTTTTGTCTGAGTTGAATTAAGCATGAGCATCGAGAACAAAACCAGACTGCACTATCCCATGTTGAAGATACCTGAGGCGCAGGGATTATATTGCCCCCGGCATGAGCATGACGCCTGCGGCATCGGGTTCGTTGCCAGCATCGACGGCCAGAAATCTCACGACATCGTGCTGAAGGGCATCCAGGTGCTGATCAATCTCACCCATCGCGGCGCCTGTGGCTGCGATCCGGGGACGGGTGACGGCGCGGGAATCCTGATTCAGATTCCGCACGCGTTCTTTGCCCGCGAATGCGCACGCATTGGCTTCACCCTGCCCGCACCCGGCGAGTACGGGGTGGGGATGATCTTTCTTCCCGTGGATCCGCAGGAGCGCATGCTGTGCGCCGGCATCCTGGAGAGGATCGCCAAAGAAGAGGGGCTGGCAGTCCTGGGGTGGCGCGATACGCCTATCGATGGAAACATGATCGGCCGGGTCGCGCGCAACTCGCAACCTTATATTGAGCAGATTTTTATCCGCCGTGCTCCGGGAATGGACCAAGACGCGCTGGAGCGCAAACTGTACGTGGTGCGCAAGCTGGCAGAGGCTGCGGTCGCGGAGTCAGACCTGAAGGAGAAAGAGTTTTTCTACGTCCCATCACTTTCTTCGCGCACCATTGTCTACAAGGGACTGCTGCTGGCGCCGCAGATTCCGCACTTCTACACCGAGCTCTCGGACGCCGCAGTCACCAGCGCGCTATGTCTGGTGCACCAGCGCTTTTCGACCAACACGTTCCCGAGCTGGCAACTGGCCCATCCTTATCGCTACGTCTGCCACAACGGCGAGATCAACACGCTGCGCGGCAACGTGAACTGGATGTACGCGCGGCAATCGGTGCTCGCCTCCCCGCTTTTCGGCGATGACATGAAGAAGCTGTTCCCCATCATTACGCCGGGCGGCAGCGACTCCGCCATGCTCGATAATGCGGTCGAACTGCTTACTCTGGCAGGAAGAAGCCTGCCGCACGTGATGTCAATGCTGATTCCCGAGGCATGGGAGCGCGACGCCACCATGCCGGAAGATGTGAAGGCTTTTTACGAATACCATGCATCTTTGATGGAGCCGTGGGACGGACCGGCGGCAGTAGCATTCACCGACGGACGCGTTATCGGCGCCAAGCTTGACCGCAACGGGCTGAGACCTGGACGTTATCTTGTGACCCACGACGGCCTGGTGGTTATGGCGTCGGAAACTGGAGTGCTGCCCATCAAACCGGAAGAGATCCGCATGAAGGGCCGGCTTGCTCCCGGTCGCATGCTGCTGGTGGATACCGAAGAGAAGCGCCTGATCTCAGATGATGAGATCAAAAAGCAGCTTGCAGCGCGGCAGCCCTACGCCCAGTGGATGAAGGAAAACCAGATCACCCTGGACCATCTTCCCAGCCCAAGGCACGTGCACTCGCTTGATCACGGAACTCTGCTGACCCGCCAGCGCGCCTTCGGATATACCGATGAAGACCTGAAGACCATTCTGCATCCTGCGGCCCTGAAGGCCGAAGAGCCGGTTGGTTCGATGGGCATCGATACGCCGCTCGCCTGTCTGTCAGACATACCGCAACTGCTGTTCAGCTACTTCAAACAGACATTTGCGCAGGTGACGAATCCGGCGATTGATTCCATCCGCGAAGACCTGGTGATGTCGCTGAGCAGCTACATCGGCTCTGAAGGAAACATCCTCGACGAGAAGCCGAAAAACTGCCACACGCTGAAGCTGCGCCATCCCATCATCTCCAATTGGAGGCTGGAGAAGCTGCGCCGCGTAAGCTGGGGCGACTTTCTGGCCACTACGCTGCCCACGCTCTTCCGCATCGAAGGCGGAGAAGAGGAACTGGCGAAGTCCGAATCGGGTTATACCCTGCTCATTCTCTCGGACCGGGGTGTCGATGAAGAGCATGCTCCCATCCCCAGCCTGCTGGCGCTCTCAGCGGTGCACAACCACCTGGTGCGCGAGAAAACCCGCAACCAGGTCGCCCTGATCGTCGAATCGGGTGAGCCGCGCGAGGTCATGCACTTTGCGCTGCTCCTTGGCTACGGGGCAAGCGCGGTGAATCCATATCTTGCCATTGAGACCCTGGAAGATATGTACAAGGACGGAGCATTCTCCGCCGATTACTCATGGGACAAGGTCTTCAAGAGCTATATGAAGGCCATCGACAAAGGCCTGCTGAAGACTTTTTCCAAAATGGGAATCTCTACCCTGCAGAGCTACCAGGGCGCCCAGATCTTCGAAGCCATCGGCCTGAATCGCTCGCTGGTGGAACGTTACTTCACCGGTACGGCGTCAAGAATTGAAGGGATCGGTATCGCAACCCTGGCGCGCGAATCGCTGATGAAGCACCAGTTTGCCATGCAGCCGCGCAACGAATCAGAGACGGAACTCCGTGTCGGCGGCGACTATCAATACCGTATTCGCGGCGAACGGCATCTTTTGAATCCGTCGACGGTCAGCAAGCTGCAACATGCTGTGCAACAGTCGAAATTTGAAACCTTCCAGGAATTCGCGAACATCGTCAACCAGCAGAACCGCGATTTCCTGATGTTGCGCGGCATGCTCGATTTTAAGCCAGCCGGCCCGCCGATTCCGCTCAACGACGTGGAGCCCGCTTCCGAGATCGTGAAGCGGTTTGCCACGGGCGCAATGTCGTTCGGCTCCATCAGCAAAGAAGCGCACGAAACACTGGCCATCGCCATGAACCGCATGGGCGGAAAGTCCAATACCGGGGAGGGCGGCGAGGACGAGGCGCGATTTAAGCCTGATTCCAACGGTGATTTGCGGCGAAGCGCGATCAAGCAGGTGGCCTCGGCCCGCTTCGGCGTCACCAGCAACTACCTGGTCAACGNNNNGGGCGGACAGTTGCCCGGTCACAAAGTGGATGAAGTCATCGCCCGCGTGCGCCATTCCATCCCTGGCGTAGGATTGATTTCACCGCCTCCCCATCACGATATTTATTCGATTGAGGATCTGTCACAGCTCATCCATGACCTGAAGAACGCCAACCCGAAGGCGCGCATCTCGGTGAAGCTGGTGGCCGAGGTCGGTGTGGGAACGGTGGCCGCGGGTGTGGCCAAGGCAAAGGCGGACGTTATCCTCATCAGCGGCTATGACGGCGGCACGGGAGCCTCACCCATCAGTTCCATTCGCCACGCCGGAATCCCCTGGGAGCTGGGACTTTCAGAGACACAGCAGGTGCTGGTGCTCAACGACCTGCGCAGCCGTGTGCGGTTGCAGGTGGATGGCAAGCTGCAGACCGGACGCGACGTCGCCATTGCGGCGCTGCTTGGGGCCGAAGAGTTCGGCTTCTCCACCGCGCCCTTGATTTCCATGGGCTGCATCATGATGCGCAAATGCCATCTGAACACCTGCCCGGTGGGCGTGGCCACCCAGGACCCGGAGCTGCGCAAAAAATTCAGCGGCCAGCCCGAGCACGTGATCAACTTCTTCTTCTTCGTGGCCGAGGACCTGCGCCGGGTCATGGCGGAGCTCGGCTTCCGCACCGTCAACGAGATGGTTGGGCGGGTGGATTGTCTTGCACAACGCGAGGAGGTCAACCATTGGAAAGCCGCGAGCATTGATCTCTCGTCCATTCTTTACGATCCGCCGGTACCGAGCATGGTGGGGCGGCGCTGCACCCAGGCGCAGGACCATGCGCTCGAAAAAGCGCTGGATTGCAAACTGATTGAGATGACACAGGAAGCCATCGAAAACCGCACGCCGGTTTCGCTCAGCATGCCCATCCGCAATATTCACCGCACCGCTGGTACCATGCTCAGCGGAGAGGTCGCCCGCCGTTATGGTTCCGTCGGCTTGCCCGAAGATACTATCCGCGTTGACTTCACCGGCTGCGCCGGACAGAGCTTTGGCGCTTTCCTGGCCAAGGGCATCACGCTCGCCCTGGAAGGAGACGCGAATGATTACGTGGGCAAAGGACTCTCAGGCGGCAGACTGATCATCCGCCATCCGCGAAAATCTGAGTTCGTGTTAGAAGAAAACATCCTGGTGGGCAACGTCTGCCTCTATGGCGCGACCAGCGGTGAAGCTTACTTCAGCGGCATGGCCGGGGAACGTTTTGCCGTGCGCAACTCAGGCGCGACCGCCGTAGTAGTAGGCGTAGGAGACCATGGGTGCGAATATATGACCAACGGCTTGGTCATCGTGCTCGGGCGCACGGGACGCAACTTTGCCGCGGGTATGACCGGCGGCATTGCCTACGTGCTGGACAAGGCAGGAGACTTCGCAGCCGTTCGTTGCAATCGCGCCGAGGTTGACCTGGGTCCGGTCATGAACCCGAAAGATGTTGAAACGCTATACGAGCTGATCGCGCGCCACAGCGAATACACCGGCAGCCCACAGGCAAAGTGGATTCTCGACCATTGGGATGCCATGCTTCCGAAATTTGTGCAGGTGTTCCCGCACGAGTACAAGCGCGTTCTGGGAATACCACGAGTCCACGTTGGGGTAGTCGCGGCTGAGGCAACACAAGCCGAAGCGGAGAAAGCGAGTAAACAAGTTCGGGGGCAGGTGAGCGGTGGGTAAAGTCACGGGGTTCAAAGAATACACGCGAGAAGTTCCGCAGCGGCGCCCGGTCGAGGAGCGGGTCAACGACTTTCTGGAAGTCTATCGGCCGTTTGCGGAAGAGAAGGTGCGCTCACAGGCGGCGCGGTGCATGGATTGTGGCATTCCCTTTTGTCACACCGGATGTCCGGTGAACAACATCATTCCCGACTGGAATGACCTCGCTTATCGCGACCACTGGCGCGAGGCGATTCGCGTGCTGCATTCGACCAATAATTTTCCGGAGTTTACCGGGCGCATCTGCCCCGCGCCCTGCGAAGCCGCATGCGTGCTGGGCATCAACGAGCCGCCGGTCACCATCAAGGTGATCGAAAAGACCATTGTGGAGCGCGCCTGGAACGAAGGTTGGATCCAGCCGGAGCCACCTACAGCGCGAACGGAAAAGAGGGTCGCGGTTGTCGGCTCGGGTCCTGCGGGTCTCGCTGCGGCACAACAATTGAACCGCGCCGGCCACTGGGTCACGGTTTTCGAAAAGGCTGACCGCATCGGCGGCCTGCTGCGCTATGGCATTCCTGATTTCAAAATGGAGAAGAACGTCATCGACCGCAGGCTGGAACAAATGGCGGCCGAAGGCGTGCGCTTCCAGACAAAAGCGCACAGTGGCGGCGATATTCCCGCGGCCGATCTGCGTAAGGAATTCGACGCGATTCTGCTGGCGGGTGGAGCTGAGAATCCGCGCGACCTCAAGGTGCCGGGCCGCGATCTCAAAGGTATCCATTTCGCGATGGATTTCCTGCCGCAACAGAACAAGAGAATTGCCGGCGATGATGTGCCGGACCAGATTCTCGCCACGGGCAAGCATGTGGTAATCATTGGCGGCGGCGATACAGGCGCCGATTGTCTGGGTACCTGCCACCGGCAAAAGGCAAAGTCGGTGACGCAATTCGAGATCATGCCTATGCCGCCTGCCGAGCGCGCTACCACCACGCCCTGGCCGCTGTGGCCGCGCCTGCGCGATTGGGCCGTGGGCACGGCCAGCTTCAGCGGGGAAAATGGTGAGGTCAAAAAGCTGCACGCTGTGCGCGTGGGGGCTCCGCCAAAGTTTGAGCCCATGGCCGGCACCGAGTTTACCCTGGATGCGGAGTTGGTGCTGCTGGCCCTCGGTTTCACTGGGCCGGTAAAGCCGGGAATGGTCGAGCAGTTCGGCCTCGAACTCGACACTCGCGGCAACGTGGCCACCAAGGCAAACTACATGAGTTCCGTTCCGGGAATCTTCGCCGCTGGTGACATGCGCCGCGGCCAGTCGCTGGTCGTGTGGGCGATTGCCGAAGGCCGCTTAGCCGCCAAGGCGGTGGATGAATACCTCATCGGCAAAAGCCACCTGCAGTAGTCGCCTGCCACGCAAATTCTACGTCTTTCACAAAGACTGGACTTGTCTTACACATAATATCGTGTAAAATAATGTGTAACAAGGGACACTTCCGATGCCCACGAATCTAGCTATTGATGACCGCTTGATTGAAGAGGCGCAGAAGTTGGGACGTCACCGCACCAAGAAGGAAGCTGTCACCGCCGCTCTGGACGAATACATCAATCATCGTAAACAACAAAAGATTCTCTCCCTGTTCAATTCCATTGACTATGACAAGAACTACGACTACAAACGCGAGCGTAGAGCGAAGCGGCAATGAACGTTCTGGTAGATACCTCAGTGTGGTCTCTCGCACTGCGGCGCAAAGAAGAGGATCTGAACGCTCAGGAACGTTTGCTGGTCGGAGAACTGGGCGAACTCATTAAAGACGGGCGGGCCAAAATCATTGGCCTGATTCGGCAGGAGTTGCTCTCCGGTATCAGGACGCGTGACCAGTTCGAGAAGCTTCGAGAGGCTCTTCGTGCTTTTCCTGACGAGCCAGTCAGTACAGAAGATTATGAAGCGGCAGCAAAAGCAAACAATGACTGCCGGACTAAGGGCGTCAGTGTCTCTGTGGTAGATATTCTGATCTGTGCCGTCGCATTGCAGCGCGACTTGCTTGTCTTTACGACGGATCCTGGTTTCAAAAATTATACGAAAGTACTTTCTCTCAAGTTTTACCCGATCAGCAAAAAATCCGGGTAAAATGAACAATCCTGGAGAAGAGTGTATGAGTCTTCCCTGATCTTATGCCCTTATAACGACGTCCCTCGTCATCAAAGGTAACCCACCAAGCAAAACCGCAGTTACTGAAAGTTCCACTGCGTCTCTTTCGACGCAGACGGAAACTGAACATTTGTTCATTCGCCTGATACGTCTACGAATTGTTTTTTCTTGAACTTTTTTCACCGCATTACGTAATTTACCAAGAGACATTTTTTCTTGAGTTGCGTCTAAGGAAATAGTTTCCAGAGTTACAGCGAGTGCAGTGTCCACGGTGAGGCAGCAAGTGAGCACGCAGCAACGCTGTGGATATAGTTTCGACAGGCGAGTGGATGGCGCGCGCTGAATGGCGCGTCTCCGCGAGGGCGCAGTTGCTCGTCGAGAGCGGCTGCCATGCTTGAAGACCATTTTGGCGCTTGTTAACTCTGCACCAATACCCTATGCCATGTGCTCCGAGGGAGTGCAAGTGTTCCCAAAATGGCAATCAATGCTGCCGCAAAACCGCTTCCCGACGGACTTCGGGAGAGGAGAG